>DAIDAU010000203.1 GCA_027310465.1 Rhodocyclaceae bacterium | reverse complement strand
CTGCGATGGTAGACGAGCGGCGGCGTCGGCAGGAACAGCCATTGCCTCGTCTGGCCGTTCGGCTGGAGGTCGACCCACAGGCCGGGCTCGGGCGCCGGTGCGGCGATGACTTCGACGGCGCGGCCCAGTTCGGCGTCGAGGCGCGTCTTGATCAGGGCGGCGCGCTGCCTGCGCTCGGCGTCGTCCGGCTTCAGTTCCGGCAACGACGCCACGACCTGCAGCCCCTTGAGCGGCGGCAGCCTTTCGGCCGGCCGCGTCTCGAGAAACTCCTCGAGCAGGCGCACCTGGACGGCGACGGTGCGCGAGATGCTGTTGAGGCGCGTCTCGTCGAGATGCGAGAGGAACAGCGCGTACATCGTGCCGTAGCTGACCGCGAGCGCGACCAGCAGCACCAGCGCGAGGCGCAGATAGAGCGAATCGCGCAGGCGCATCGTCATGATTCGGCCGGCCCGCTGTTGTCGTTGCCCTCATTGCCCTCATTTCCATTGGGCACGAAGACGTAGCCGAAGCCCCAGACGGTCTGGATCAGGCGCGGCGTGCCGGGGTCCTTCTCGATGGTCTTGCGCAGCCGCGAGATCTGCACGTCGATGCTGCGCTCGAACGACTCGGCGCCGCGGCCGGGCGCCAGCTCCATCAGGCGCTCGCGCGACAGCGGCTTGTGCGGATGGCGCGCGAAGGCGGCGAGCAGCGAGAATTCGCCCGAGGTGAGGTCGACGGCCTCGGCGCCGCGCCACAGCGTGCGCGTGGCGAGATCGAGGCGGAAGTCGCCGAAGCGCACCTCCTCGCCGTCGGCCACCGGCGTTCCCGGCGGCAGCGGGGTTCGCCGGCGCAGCACGGCGTTGATGCGCGCCGTCAGCTCGCGCGGCAGGAAGGGCTTGCCGAGGTAGTCGTCGGCGCCGGTCTCGATGCCGGCGACGCGGTGCAGCGGCTCGTTCCTCGCCGTCAGCATGATGATCGGCACGTCGTCGCCCGAGGCGCGGATGCGGCGGCAGGCTTCGAGCCCGTCGACCTCCGGCATCATGACGTCGAGCACCAGCAGGTCCGGCCGCAGGCGCTGCAGGCGGCGCTCGATGTCGCGCGCGTCGGGAAAGCTGCGCACCTCGAACCCCTGGGTCGCCAGGTACTGTTCGAGCAGGCGGCGCAACTCGGGGTCGTCGTCGACGATCCAGATCCAGGGCGGACGTTTCATGCCGTTAGTGTAACCAGCGGTCGATGCGGCCATGCGGCGGGATTGTTGCCGAATGTTTCCGGCAGGCCCGGGCATTGCTAAGGGATTGTACGGAACAAAATCGAAGGAGGTTCTATGCACACCCCTGCATCCATTGCCAAGCATCCGCTGCATCCGATGTTCATCGTGTTTCCGATCGGACTGTGGATCTTCTCCCTGGTCTGCGACCTCGTCTCGCTGGCGATCGCCGACCCCGACGTGGCGGCGACCTGGTCGGTCGTCGCCTTCTTCACCATGGTCGGCGGCCTCGTCGGCGCGCTGGCCGCCGCGGTGCCGGGACTCATCGACCTGCTGTCGCTCGCCAATCCGGAGGTGAAGAAGATCGCCATCACCCACATGGTCATCAACCTCGCGGTGGTGGCGATCTACGCCGTCAACGTCTGGCTGCGCGTCAGGGGCATGGAGACCGGCCTGCCGATCGGCCTGTCGGTGCTGACCGTGCTGATGCTGGCCGTGTCCGGCTGGCTCGGCGGCGAGATGGTCCACGTGCACGGCGTCGGCGTGGAACCGTTTCCCGGCGATCGCCGGCACACCAGTTCGCCGCCCGAGGCGGTCGGCGTCGGCGAGCGCCGCATGGCGCAGAAGCACGGCGCCTAGCCGGTAAGGCTTACCGGTAGAAGGGCCGGCCCCGCGGCAATTCTTACGTCCCCGCGCGCTTGAACGCGCCGGGGTCGAGGCCGTGGCGGGCGAGCAGCTTGTAGAACTCGGTGCGGTTGCGCCGCGCCACGCGCGCGGCGCGCGCGACGTTGCCGCCGGTGGTCTTGAGCAGCTGCACCAGGTAGTCGTATTCGAAGGCGCGGCGGGCTTCGTCGAAGGCCGCCATCTCGCGCTCGTTCTCCACGCTCAAAAGCTTCCTCACCAGCGAGGCCGGCACCTGCGGCGTGACGCTGAGGCTCAGCGCCTGCTCGACGACGTTGCGCAGCTGGCGCACGTTGCCGTGCCAGTCGGCCTGCTGCAGCAGCGCGAGGCTGTCCGGCGCGAAGCTGCGCGGCCCGGCGCCGTGCGGAAACTGCGCGACGAACTGCGCGACCAGCAGGGGGATGTCGTCGCGCCGGTCGGAGAGCGCCGGCACGTGCAGCAGGTTGCGGCTCAGGGCGTAGTAGAGGTCGGCGCGGAAATGTCCGGCGCGGATCGCCTGATTGAGCGACTGGTTGGTCGCGGCGATGACGCGCACGTTGGGATTCTCCTTCGGCTGCCCGAGCATCGAGAACAGGCCCATCTCGCGCACCAGCGGCAAGAGCCGCACCTGGGCGCCCGGCAGCAGCTTGTCGACGTCGTCGAGAAACAGCGTTCCGCCGGCCACGGCGACCACCGCCTGCGCCAGCGGCGTGTCCTCGCCGGCGCGGCCGCCCGGCAGCTCGCCGCAGCGCAGCGCCACGAAGGGCTTGGCGGCGCGCGCGCCGGCGTCGTGGATGGCGCGCGCCAGGATCTCCTTGCCGGCGCCGCTCGGACCGACGATCAGCAGCGGCTCGTCGGCCTGCGCCACGCGGCGCGCCTGCCGCTGCAGCTCGTGCATCGCGGCGCTGGCCCACGGGCCGCCGACGGCGTCCGGCTCCGCCGCCGCGCTCTTCAGCGGCGGCGACAGGGAGATGGCCGAGGCGACGCGCTCCAGCAGATCGTGCCCATCGAAGGGCTTGGTGAGGAAGCCGAACACGCCGCGCTGCGTGGCGCGCACCGCTTCGGGAATCGAGCCGTGCGCCGTGAGGATGATGACGGGCAGCGACGGCGCTTCGGCGTGCAGCTTCTCGAACAGCGCCATGCCGTCCATGCCTTCCATGCGCAGGTCGGTGATGACGACGCGCGGCGGCTGCGCGCGGAACAGGCCCAACGCCTCCTCGCCGGAGGCCGCCGAGGCGACGTGATAGCCCGCCGTCGTCAGGCGCAGGCCGATCAGGTGCAGCAGGTCGGGGTCGTCGTCGACGACGAGGATGGTGGCTTGTTCCATGTTCTCAGCATCGTTGACCGGCGGCGCGGCGCACCGTTCGGAAGCGCGCCGGGAGCGCGCCTTCACGCGGCAATCCCCGACAGCGGCAGGGTGACGCGGAAATGCGCGCCGGCGTCCGACGCCAGCAGGGTCAATTCGCCGCGATGGGCGCGCGCGAACTGCTGCGACAGCGCGAGGCCCAGCCCGGCGCCGGCCACGCCGCGCGCCGCTTCGCCGCGGTAGAAGGGCTCGAAGATGTGCGCACGCTCGGCCGGCGGCACGCCCGGACCGTCGTCGACGACGTCGATCGCGGCGCGGTCGTCGGCGCGGCTGACCGACACCTCGACGCGGCCGCCCTCCGGCGAGAACTTGATCGCGTTGGCGACGAGGTTGTCGACGATCGCCGTCAGCTGCTCCTGGCCGCCCGCCACTTCGAGCGGCGCCAGCGAGCCCGAGAGATGCAGCTGCTTCTTGCGCGCGACCAGTTCGTGGGTCGCCAGCACCTGCTGCACCAGCGCGTCGAGGCGCACCGGCTGCGCCTCGATGCGCTGGCCGGCGAAGCCGGCGCGCTGCAGCTTGAGCAGGCTCTCGACCAGCGCCTGCTGGCGCAGCACGTTGGCGTGCACGATGTCGACGATCTTCGCCTGCGCCGGCGTCAGCGCGCCGGCCGCCCCTTCGGTCAGCAGGCTGGTGCCCTCGCGTATCGCCGCGAGCGGCGTCTTCAGCTCGTGCGAGACGTGGCGCAGGATCAGCGTGCGCTGCTCCTCGAGCGCCTTGAGGCGGCGGCGCAGCCATTCGAGGCGGCGCCCGACGCGCTGCAGGTCCTTCGGCCCCTTCAACGCGATGCGGCGGTCGA
>DAIDAU010000202.1 GCA_027310465.1 Rhodocyclaceae bacterium | reverse complement strand
GTCGGCAGCACGGAACGACAGCGCCACCGATTTGACCGGAGCCCCGGCGAAGCGGCTGCGGAAATGTTCGCTCCAGGCCGCGTCGAAGCCGCAGTTGGCCGGCCGCAGCGGCGCCACCGGAATGCCGCGCGCTTCGAGCCGCCGCACCCAGGCTCCGTCGGAGCCGAGCTGCGGCCAGCTGGCGCCGCCGAGCGCGAGCACGGCGGCCTGCGCCGCCACGAGCGTTTCGCCGGCCGGCGTGGCGAAGCGCAAGGCGCCGGACGCGTCCCAGCCGAGCCAGCGATGCCGCATGTGGAAGCGCACGCCGGAGGCGTGCAGCCGGTGCACCCAGGCGCGCAGCAGCGGCGCCGCCTTCATGTCCGTCGGGAAGACGCGGCCGGACGAGCCGACGAAGCTGTCGACGCCAAGTCCGCGCGCCCATGCGCGCAGCGCCTCGCTGCCGAATTCCGCGAGCCAGGGCGCGACCTCGGCGCGGCGCGCGCCGTAGCGGGAGAGGAAGGCGTCGCCGGCTTCCGCATGCGTGAGGTTCAGTCCGCCCTTGCCGGCCATGAGGAACTTGCGCCCGACCGACGGCATGGCATCGTAGAGATCGACCGGCACGCCGGCGGCACTCAGCACTTCCGCGGCCATGAGTCCCGCCGGACCGCCGCCAACGACGGCGACGCGGCCTGCCGAACCGAGGGCAGCCACTCAGCCTTCCGCGTCGAGCGCGGCGAGGCTGTCCGCGGCGATCTCGCGCACCTCGGCGTCCGCATCCTCGAGACGCGGCAACAGGTAATCGCGCGCCGCGGGGTCGTCGGCGAGTCCGAGGTAGAAGCAGGCATCGGCGCGCACGCGCGGGTCGGCATGCGCGGCCAGCGCGCCGAGCCGCGGCAGCAGCGCGCGCAGGGCAGGACCGCCGGCGTGCTCCTCGAAGATCACGCTGGCGCCGAGCCGCACATTCATGGCCGCCTCGGGATTACCGACGATCGGCAGCAGAGCGGCCAGCAGTTCCGGCCGGTCGGCCACGGCGCCGCGCACCTCGTGCAGCGCGCCGTTCTTCAGCAGCAGGTGGAAATGCTCGGCCTGGTCGAGCGCCTTCGGCGCCTCCTGCAGGGCTTGCGGAAGGTACGGATAGCCGGCGATGGTGTGCGGTGCGGAGGAATTCATGGCAGGCTCGGAGCGCGCGGAGCGCCCGATTATGCCTCTTCCGCGCGACATCCCGGTAGGCAGGCGATCCCCCGTCTGCGATAATGTCATTCTCCGCGGCCGCCCGGCCCCGCATTTCCCGCCTCGCAGGAGGCCTCCATGACTGATTCCATCGACTCCTTCGCGGCGTTGCAGCTGCCGCCCTTCCTGCTTTCCGCGCTGGCGGACGTGGGCTACGAAACCCCCTCCCCGATCCAGGCCGCCTGCATTCCGCATCTGCTCGCCGGACGCGACCTGCTCGGCGAGGCGCAGACGGGCACCGGCAAGACCGCCGCCTTCGCGCTGCCGGTGCTGGCGCGGCTCGATGCCGCCGTCAAGGCGCCGCAGGCGCTGGTGCTGACGCCCACGCGCGAACTGGCGATCCAGGTGGCCGAGGCTTTCCAGAAGTATGCCCATCACCTGCCCGGCTTCCACGTGCTGCCGCTCTACGGCGGCCAGAGCATGGTGGTGCAGCTGCGCGCGCTGTCGCGCGGCGCCCACGTCATCGTCGGCACGCCCGGCCGCATCATGGACCACCTCGAGCGGAAGAGCCTGGCGCTCGACAAGCTGCAGACCCTGGTGCTCGACGAAGCCGACGAGATGCTGCGCATGGGCTTCATCGACGACGTCGAATGGATCCTCGAGCACACGCCGGCCGAACGCCAGACCGCGCTGTTCTCCGCCACCATGCCGGAGCCGATCCGCCGCATCGCCGGCCGCTACCAGCGCGAGCCCGAGCATGTGAAGATCAAGGCCGCGACCGCCACCGTCGCCGCAATCCGCCAGCGCTACTGGCAGGTGCGCGCCGACAAGCTCGACGCGCTGACGCGCATGCTCGAGGTCGAGGAGGACTTCGAGGCCGCGATCGTCTTCGTGCGCACCAAGACCGCGACGGTCGATCTCGCCGAGAAGCTCGAGGCGCGCGGCTACGAGGCCGCCGCGCTCAACGGCGACATGACCCAGGGCCTGCGCGAGCAGGTGATCGACCGCTTGAAGAGCGGCGCGCTCGACATCGTCGTCGCCACCGACGTCGCCGCGCGCGGGCTGGACGTGCCGCGCATCAGCCACGTCATCAACTACGACATCCCCTACGACACCGAAGCCTACGTGCATCGCATCGGCCGCACCGGACGCGCCGGGCGCGCCGGCAGCGCCATCCTGTTCGTCGCCGCGCGCGAGATGCGCATGCTGAAGGCGATCGAGCACGCGACGCGCCAGAAGATCGAGCCGATCGCCCTGCCGACCAAGAGCGAAGTCGCCGATCGGCGCGTCGCGCAGTTCAAGCAGCAGGTGCTCGACGTCATCGAGGCGGAGAAGCTCGACTTCTTCTTCGACGTGGTGCGCCAGATCGAGGACGAAGCCGAGATCAAGC
>DAIDAU010000326.1 GCA_027310465.1 Rhodocyclaceae bacterium | reverse complement strand
CGTCGGCACGAAGCGGTCGGCCAGGATGCGCATCGGCAGGCATTCGCGGCAGGCGTCGCAGTACGGGCGGTAGGTGAACACGCCGCTGCGGCGGAAGCCCGCCCGCACCAGCTCGCCGTAGGTCGTCGCGTCGATCAGGTGCGTCGGCGTCGCGACCTGCGAGCGCGCGATGCGGCCCGGCAGGTAGGAGCAACCGTAAGGCGCGGTCGCATAGAACTGGAGCAGCGGGAAGGGCGGCAGGTCGCGCAGGTGCGCCATATCAGCTCCTGAACGCGTCCTTCACGGCATCGGACGGCCAGCGGCCGGGCGACGGGTCCTGCCGTACGAGCCGGTCGAGCAGGGCCCGGAACTCCGCGCGCGGGATCGGCCGGGCGCCGAGGGAGGCGAGGTGAGCTGTTTCCATTTGGCAGTCTATTATGCCGAATCCGAGCCGCCGCAACTGCACGCAGAGATGGGCGAGCGCGATCTTCGAGGCATCGGCGCGGTGCGAGAACATCGACTCGCCGTAGAAGGCGCGGCCGAGCGCGACGCCGTAGAGCCCGCCGGCCAGGTTGCCGTCGATCCATGTTTCGACGCTATGGGCAAAGCCGAGGCGGAACAGTTCGGCGTAGGCGGCGCGCATCTCGGCGACGATCCAGGTGCCGTTCTGGCCGGAACGCGGCGTTTCGGCGCAGGCGGCGACGACGGCGTCGAAGGCCGAGTCGAGCCGGACCTCGTAGCTGCCGCGCCGCAGGGTCTTCGACAGCGAGCGCGAGATGCGCAACTCGTCCGGGAACAGCACCATGCGCGGATCGGGGCTCCACCACAGGATCGGTTCCCCCGGCGCGTACCAGGGAAAGATGCCTTGCGCATAGGCGCTCAGCAGGCGCACCGGCGAGAGGTCGCCGCCGGCGGCGAGCAGCCCGTTCGGCACGGCGAGGGCCGAATCGACCGGCGGGAACGCGGGTTCTGCGGGCAGCCAGGCAATCATTGCGGAGCGGATGGAGACGTCGCGATCCATCTTACCGCGATCCGCCTGCCCGCCGGAATCGAAGAATTCGGTCAGCCCAGCTTGGCGGCGTTGCCCCAGAGACGCGACATCTGGATGGGGAAGTCGACCTTGTCGATGGTCAGGACGTCGATGATCCTGTAGTCGTCGCGCGAGGTCCGGCGCAGGGTCGGGACGGCCATCGCCGCGCCGCTGGCGCCGAGCACCGCGTAGGCGTTCGGGCCGTCGGGATCGCCGCTCGGCTCGACCACCACCGCGATCTCGCCGTTGCGCAGCCGGACGATGGTGCCCGGAGGATAGATGCTGACGATGCGGATCAGGTGGGCGGCGACGGTGGCGTCGATCTCCTCGCCCTTCTCCAGGTAGATGTCCTTGAGCACGTTGCCCGGCGCGCGCGTCGAGCGATAGTTGCGCACCGACACCTGGGCGCAGTAGCGGTCGGCCAGGCTGACGATCTTGGCGCCCTGCTCGATCTGGTCTCCGGTCAAGCCTTTCGGATAGCCCGCGCCGTTCTCGCACTCGTGATGGTGCTCGACGCACCTCAGCCACAGCCGATTCTCCACGCCCAGCTTGCGCAGGCGCTGCTGGCTCTGCTCGGGATGCGCGGCGATGAGGCTCTTCAGCTTGTCGTTGAGCGGCCCCTTGACTTCGTTGAGCTTGTCCTGGACCTCGTACATGCTCACGTTCATCGTCAGCGCCGCGGCGGTGATCACCAGCACCTCGTCGTCGGGCAGCGCTGTCGAGCGGCTGATCAGGTTCGCGATGATCGAGGTGTTGATGTGGTGCCTGACGGTGTAGCTGTGGTCCTGCAGCAGCAGGATCGTGGCGACGGCGACGTCGGCGTTGGTCTCGCAGGCCTGGTTGACCAACTGCGCGATGCGGCGGACGCGCGCCGGGAAGTCGCGCACCGTGTTGAGATCCTGGATCGGCTGGCCGAACAGGCGGCGGGCGTCGAGCAGCAACTGCAGCGCGCTCGGCTTCTCCGGCGCGGGCGGCTTCGCCGATTGCTGGCTGTCCTTGTACTGGCTGCTGTCCAGCTCGCTCAGGTAGAGGCCGTCCTCGACCAGGCGTTCGAGCGCCTTCGGGGTATCGATGACGTAGCCGCGGCGCAGCAGCAGCAGCCCGTTGGCGTCGAAGACGTTCCACGGCAGCGGATGCCCGACGCGGATTTCACTGGCGATGACCCGATGAGACGTCACTGTCCTACGACCTCCTGCACGAGTTCCGGAACGACGGGTTGCGGGATCACGCCGGGGTCAAGGACGCAGGCCTGGAATCTTACAAGATGTCGGCCGAGTGGGGGAAGCCTGATATCCCGGCAGCGGTCGTGGATGCTAGCGGCGGCCGGGCCACAAATGACCCACAAATTGCCCGGCGCGGCGCGCGGGGCCGATCAGGAGCGGCTACTCGTCGGCGGTGAACCGGCGCGCGCCGTTGAAGCGCTTCTTCCAGTACGACTCGTTCATGTCCTCGATGCGGACGGCGCCGCCCGTGCGCGGCGCATGGACGAACTTGTTGTCGCCGAGATAGATGCCCACGTGGGAGAAGGCCCGGCGCATGGTGTTGAAGAATACGAGGTCGCCCGGCTGCAGGTCGCTCTTGCTCACGACTTCGCCTTCCTTGGCGATCTGCTTGGCGTTGTGGGGCAGGTAGAGGCCGAGGCCTTCGCGGAAGACATGATTGACGAAGCCGGAGCAGTCGAAGCCGGTTTCGGGCGAAGCCCCGCCGCGGCGATAGCGGATGCCGATGAGGTCGAGGGCTTTCCCCAGCATTTCCTGCACGGACGCGACGGAGTCGGCCGCCTGGTCCACGACGCGATGGACGAGCGTCGGGGGCTCGTTCGCAGGAGAGGATGCAGGCTCGTCGGCACGGGCGCCGAAGGGCGCCATGAGGCCGGCGACGGACAGGAGGATTGCCCCTTTTCTTATTGCCGCCAATAACATGGTGGCGGACTATAGCGGCCGGAGACCCGGCTGTAAACCCTTTCCCCGCTGCCGCGTGTAAGTCATAAGTCAGAGACCCCTGGATATAATCGCCTTCGATGCGCGCCGCGCCGCTGTCACGATATCCGGAGGAGGGGCCATGACCTTCAAGGCTTACATGATCCATCAGGAGGATGGCAAGATCGCCAGCCGCTTCGTCGAAATGGACGAATCTCAGCTCGATCCGGGGGAGGTGACGATCAAGGTCGCCTACTCGAGCGTCAATTACAAGGATGCCCTGGCCGCCACGGGCGCCGGCCGCATCATCCGCCGTTTTCCCTGCGTCGGCGGCATCGACCTCGCCGGCACGGTGATCGAAAGCAAGGACTGGCGGTTCTCGCCCGGCGACGAGGTCGTGGCGACCAGCTACGACATCGGCGTCGCGCATCACGGCGGCTACGCGCAAGTCGCTCGCGTGCCGGCGGCCTGGACCCTCAAGCTGCCGCAGGGCCTGTCTCTGTTCGAGGCGATGTCGCTCGGCACGGCAGGCTTCACCGCGGGGCTGGCGGTGTCGCGCATGGAGCATGAAGGACTCAAGCCGGCCAACGGGCCGGTGGTCGTCTCCGGCGCGACCGGCGGGGTCGGCAGCATCGCCGTCGAAATCCTCGCCAAGCTCGGCTATCACGTCGTCGCGCTGACCGGCAAGCAGCAGGAGACCGACTACCTCAGGGGACTCGGCGCCAAGGAAGTGATGCTGCGCCAGTCGCTCGACCTCGCCAAGCTCAAGCCGCTCGGCAGCGAGACCTGGGCCGGCGCGATCGACAACCTCGGCGGCGACGTGCTGTCGTGGATGGCCAGCACGATGAAGGTCGGCGGCACGCTGGCGAGCATCGGCCTGGCGGCGGGGTTCCAGTTCAACACGACGGTGATGCCGTTCATCCTGCGCGGCGTCAGCCTGCTCGGCGTCGATTCCGTCAATTGCCCGATGCCGCAGCGCGCCGAGGTGTGGCGCCGCCTGGGTGGCGACATGAAGCCGGCGCACTTGGCAGCCGTCGTGCGCACCATCGGCTTCGGCGAATTGCCCGGCGTGTTCGACGATTTTCTCAAGGCCCGCATGCGGGGACGCATCGTCGTCGACATCGCGGCCTGACACATATAACCATATCAATCAGAGGAGTGGAAATGACTACGTACAAGGAATTCCATAAACGCTCGATCGAGCAGCCGGACGCGTTCTGGTCCGAGCAGGCGCAGTTGATCGACTGGCACAAGCCGCCGCAGCAGGTCTGCGACTATTCGAAGCCGCCCTTCGTCAAGTGGTTCTCCGGCGGCGAAACGAACCTCTGCTACAACGCCGTCGACCGGCACGCCGCCAAGCGCCCGGATGCCCGCGCGCTGATCTACGTCTCCACCGAGACCGACGAAGAGAAGATCTACAACTTCGCCGAACTGAAGACCGAGGTGATGCGCATGGCCGCCATCTACCGGAGCCTAGGCATCGGCAAGGGCGACCGCGTGCTGATCTACATGCCGATGATCGCCGAGGCGGCTTTCGCCATCCTGGCCTGCGCCCGCATCGGCGCCATCCACTCGGTAGTGTTCGGCGGCTTCGCGTCCGGCTCGCTGGCGACGCGCATCGACGACGCCAAGCCGAAGCTGATCGTCTCCTCGGACGCGGGCATGCGCGGCGGCAAGGCCGTGCCTTACAAGCATCTGCTCGACGAGGCCTGCAGCCTCGCGCAGTTCCCGCCCGAGAAGGTGCTCATGGTCGATCGCGGCATCGACAAGAACTTCAACAAGGTCGCGGGCCGCGACGTCGACTACGCGACGCTGCGCGCGCAGCACATGAACGCCGACGTGCCCTGCGTCTGGATGGAGTCGTCGGAGCCTTCGTACATCCTCTACACGTCGGGCACCACCGGCAAGCCGAAGGGCGTGCAGCGCGACACCGGCGGCTACGCCGTGGCGCTCGCCGCCTCGATGAAGCACATCTACTGCGGCTTCGAAGGCGAGACCTATTTCGCCACGTCCGACATCGGCTGGGTGGTCGGGCACAGCTACATCGTCTACGGCCCGCTGATCGCCGGCATGGCGACCGTCATGTACGAAGGCACGCCGATCCGTCCCGACGCCGGCATCTGGTGGAGCCTGGTCGAGAAGTACAAGGTCAACGTGATGTTCTCGGCGCCCACCGCGATCCGCGTGCTGAAGAAGCAGGATCCGGCCTACCTCCACAAGCACGACCTGTCGTCGCTCAAGCACCTGTTCCTCGCCGGCGAGCCGCTCGACCAGCCGACGCACGAATGGATCATGGGCGAGCTCAACTTGCCGGTGATCGACCATTACTGGCAGACCGAGAGCGGCTGGGCGATGCTCACGGCGGCGCCCGGCATCGAGCAGACCAAGACCAAGTTCGGTTCGCCGAGCTTCCCGGCCTTCGGCTACAACCTCAAGATCTTCCGCGAGGACGGCACCGAGTGCGAGCCCAACGAGAAGGGCATCGTCGGCGTCGTGCCGCCGCTGCCGCCGGGCTGCCTGTCGACGGTATGGGGCCAGGACGACCGCTTCGTTTCGACCTATTTCAGCCTGTTCAAGGATCCGCTGGTGTACTCGTCGTTCGACTGGGGCATCAAGGACGAGGACGGCTATCACTTCATCCTCGGCCGCACCGACGACGTCATCAACGTCGCCGGCCACCGTCTCGGCACGCGCGAGATCGAGGAGGCGGTGCAGGCGCACAGCGCCATCGCCGAGGTCGCGGTGGTCGGCGTCAACGACCAGCTGAAGGGCCAGGAGCCGGTCGCCTTTGCCGTCGTCAAGGATGCCGCCAAGGTCGCCACGCCCGAACTGCGCGACGCGCTCGAGAAGGAGGTCAAGAAGACCGTCGACGACATCCTCGGCGCCATCGCGCGGCCCAAGCGCGTGCATTTCGTCTCCGGCCTGCCGAAGACGCGCTCCGGCAAGATGCTGCGCCGCTCGATCCAGGCGATCGCCGAAGGCCGCGATCCGGGCGACCTGACGACCATCGACGACCAGTCGACGCTCGAGCAGATCCGCCAGGCGCTGGCCGGCTGAGAGGTGTGCCGGCTGAGAGGTGTTGTATCGCGCGGCGCGTTCGTATAGAATGCGCCGCTCTTTGCAACAGGCGCGTAGCTCAGCTGGTTAGAGCACCACCTTGACA
>DAIDAU010000325.1 GCA_027310465.1 Rhodocyclaceae bacterium | reverse complement strand
CCTTACAGGCGTTCGTAGATCGTCGTGATGCCCTGGCCGCCGCCGATGCACATCGTGGCGAGGCCGTAGCGGCCGCCGGTGCGCTGCAACTCGTGCAGCAGCTTGGTGACGATGACCGCGCCGGTGGCGCCTACCGGATGGCCGAGCGCGATGGCGCCGCCGTTCGGGTTGGTCTTGACCGGATCGAGCTCGAGGCCGCGCGCCACCGTGATCGACTGCGCCGCGAAGGCTTCGTTGGACTCGATGACGTCGATCTTGTCGAGCGTCAATCCCGCTTTCTTCAGCGTGACCTTGGTCGACGGGATCGGGCCTTCGCCCATGACGTCGTTCGGCACGCCGGCGATCGCGTAGGCGACCAGGCGGGCGATCGGCTTGTAGCCGGCGGCGGAGGCCTTGGCGGCGTCGGCGAGGACCAGGAAGGCCGCCGCGTCGTTGATGCCCGACGCGTTGCCGGCCGTGACGGTGCCGTCCTTCTTGAACGCCGGCTTCATCTTCGCCAGCGATTCGAGCGTCGTGCCCGCCTTCGGATGCTCGTCGGTGTCGAACACCACGTCGCCCTTCCGCGTATGCAGCGTGATCGGCACGATCTGCGACTTGAAGCGGCCCTCGGCGATGGCGGCGGCGGCACGCTTCTGCGATTCGACGGCGAAGGCGTCCTGCTGCTCGCGCGTGATGCCCCACTTGGTCGCCAGGTTCTCGGCGGTGATGCCCATGTGGCCGACGCCGAACGGGTCCGTCAGCACGGAGACCATGGCGTCGATCGCCTTGGTGTCGCCCATGCGCGCGCCGGAGCGCAGCGCCGGCAGCAGGTAGGCGCCGCGCGACATCACTTCGACGCCGCCGGCGAGCGTGAAGTCCGCGTCGCCGAGCATGATCGCCTGGGCGGAGCTGACGATCGCCTGCTGCGACGAGCCGCACAGGCGGTTCACCGCGAAGGCGACGGAGTCCATGCTCATGCCGCCCTGGATCGTCGCCACCCGCGCGACATAGGGATAGCGCGCTTCGGTGGGAATGCAGTTGCCGACCGTCGCGAACGTGATCTGCTTGGGGTCGACGCCCGAGCGGCCGATGGCTTCCTTGACCACCACGCCGCCGAGTTCGGCCGGTTCCATGTCCTTCAGCGCACCGTTGAACGTTCCGACGGCGCTGCGCACGGCGCTCAGTACGACGACTTCTTTGTCTGCCATTTGTCTCTCCTGTAAAAATTCAGTTACCGACCCAGCTGGCGATCCACAACAGGGCCAGCAGCAACACCGCCATCACCAAGGTGCGCCACACCAGACCGATGGTGCTTTGCATGAAATCCGCGTCGGCGTCGTCGTTCAGTCCCAGTTCGGGACGGTCCGCCATCACGCCGTCCCGATGCAGCGGCATGCCGAGCTTGACGCCCAGCGCGCCGGCGCCGCTCGCCAGCAGGATGCCCGCGCTCGGCTCGGGCCAGCGCTGCGCCTGGTTGCGCCAGCAGTACACCGCGTCCTCGAAATCGCCGACGACTGCGAACGAAGCCGCCGTCAAGCGCACCGGGAACCAATCGATGACGGCGAACGCCTGGACCGCGAACTTGCCGAATTCGCCGAACTCGGCGTCGTGCCGCTCGCCCCACTGCCGATGGAAGGCCAGCGACAGCCGGTACAGCAGCGCGCCCGCGGGGCCCAGCGCGACGAACCAGAGGAAGGGGGCGAAGACGTGGCGATGGGAACACACGAGCGCCTGTTCGATGGCCAGCCGCGCGACCTCGCTCGAGCTCATGTGCTCCGCGCTGCTGCCGCGCCATGCGGCGAGCAGCTGCCGTGCGCGGTCGAGCTCGCCCATGCGCAACGCCAGGTGGATGTCGGTGAAGGAGTGGCTGAACTGGCGGAATCCCGCGGTCAGGTAGAGCACGCCGACGCCGAGCGCCAGCGTCAGCAGCGGATGGCCGAAATACTTGAGCAGCGTCTGCGCTACGAAGACCAGCGCCACCGGCGCCGCCACGCCCGCAGCCCAGGCCGCGAGTCCCTGGCGCCTCTCGCCGGCGTTGAAACGCCCTTCGAGCAGTTCTCCGTAGGCGCGCAGCAGCGCTTCGATGCGCAATGCCGGTGCCGGCTTCGCCTGATCGAGAGCGAGGACGAGGATGATGGCGAAAAGAGTCATGGGGATTTGTTGCGTTGCAGCGAGAAAGATACCACAGCTTCCGGCACCGGCAGACCTGTCGCCAGCCGCGTCTTAACCTCACTCGGGGCAGAGGAAACGATGCAGGCTGACGAGCATGCCGGCGGTCGCGCCCCAGATGTAGCGGTCCTGCCACGGCACCGCCCAGTACTCGCGCAGCATGCCCCGCACTTCGAGCTTGTGGCGCTGATGATTCGCCGCGTCGAGAAGAAAGTCGAGCGGCGGTTCGAAGACGTCGGCCACTTCGAAATCGTCGAGGCGCAGGTCGAGCGGCGGCCGCACCAGGCCGACCACCGGCGTGACGCGGAAGCCTGTGCCCGTGACATAGTCCGGCAGGCAGCCGAGAACCTCCACCTGCGACGGCTCGATGCCGACTTCTTCGTGCGCTTCGCGCAGCGCCGTGTCGACGGGCGTCGCGTCGTCCGGCTCGCAGCGGCCGCCGGGAAAGCTGACCTGCCCGGCGTGGTCGCGCAAGTGCGCGGTACGCTGCGTGAGCAGCACGGTCAAGCCGCTGGCGCGCTCGACGATCGGGATCAGCACGGCCGCCGCGGTCAGCGGCTCGGCCGGCGGGGCACCGGGTTCGACGACTTCGGCAAGGCGGACGCCGGCGGCGAAACGCTCGCGCATGCGGGCAGGCGAGAACATCAATAACGCTTCTTCAACGTCATCGTGTCGCCGTCGCGTTTCATCTCGACGCGATTGAGAAAGCTCATGCCGAGCAGCGCGACCGGCATGCTGGTCTCGGTGACCGAAACATCCACCTGATGCAGCGTGAGGTCGCCCAGGCGCACCGTGGCGCCCGGCACGCGCCAGGCGCGGATCACGCCGTTGGCGGTCATCGTCGCTCCAGGCTCGCCCTTGCGATAGTCGATGCCGGCGCGCGCGGCATCCGCGGTGCCGAGGGCGACAAACGTCGCGCCGGTGTCCACTATGAAGCGCATCGCCGCTCCATTGACGCTGCCGTAGGCGATGAATTGCCCGCGGCCGTCCGCCGTCAGCGTGACGGCCGATGCCGCGCCGCCCCCGCCCATCGACACCGTCTGCTCGCCGAGCACCAGGCGCTGTCGCTTGCCGTCGATCTCGAAGATCGCGGCCCCCTCCTCGATCGCGACCAGCTTGACGCCGTCCGCCGTCCTGGCGCCGACGAGCAGCGTGCGCGGACTGCCGCCGTTGACCAGGATGACGGCGCG
>DAIDAU010000187.1 GCA_027310465.1 Rhodocyclaceae bacterium | reverse complement strand
GCCATGATGACGCTGCTGGCGCAAGCCGCCGGCTCGCGCGGCATGGCGGGCGGCCAGGCGATCGACCTCGCCGCGGTCGGCAAGACGCTGACGCTCGCCGAGCTCGAATTCATGCACATCCACAAGACGGGGGCGCTGATCCGCGCCGCCGTCCTGCTCGGCGCCCACTGCGGCGAGGCCGACGATGCCGCGCTCGACGCGCTGGCGCGCTTCGCCAACCGCGCCGGCCTGCTGTTCCAGGTCGTCGACGACATCCTCGATGCGGAAGCCAGCACCGCCACGCTGGGCAAGACCGCCGGCAAGGACGCCGCGCAGGGCAAGCCGACCTACGTCAACCTGCTCGGGCTGCAGCGTGCCAAGGAGCAGGCGGCCGACCTGCGCGCCGCGGCCCATGCCGCCCTGGAAGTCTTCGGCGAGCGCGCCCGCCGCCTGCACCAACTGACCGACTTCATCGTCGAGCGCACCTTCTGACGGCCATGCCGCATCCCCTTCTCGACACCATCGAATCGCCGGCCGACCTGCGGCAGCTGCCGCGGGAGGACCTGGCGAGCCTGGCCGACGAACTGCGCAGCTTCCTCGTCGAGTCGGTCTCGAAGACCGGCGGCCATCTGGCGTCGAACCTCGGCACCGTCGAGCTGACGATCGCGCTGCACTACGTCTTCGATACGCCGGAGGATCGCCTGGTGTGGGACGTCGGCCACCAGACCTATGCGCACAAGGTGCTGACCGGCCGGCGCGAAGGCATGGCGCGCCTGCGCATGCAGGACGGCATTTCCGGCTTCCCGCGCCGTTCCGAGAGCCCCTACGACACCTTCGGCGTCGGCCATTCCTCGACGTCGATCTCCGCCGCGCTCGGCATGGCGGTGGCGGCGCGCAACAAGGGCGAGCAGCGCCGCGTCGCCGCGATCATCGGCGACGGCGCCATGTCGGCGGGCGAGGCCTTCGAGGCGCTCAACAACGCCGGCGTGATCGACGCCAACCTGCTGGTGATCCTCAACGACAACGACATGTCGATCTCGCAGCCGGTCGGCGGGCTCAACAAGTACCTGGCGCGCCTGCTCTCCGGCCGCACCTTCAACGCCGCGCGGCGCGCCGGCGAGAAGGTGCTGTCGGTGACGCCGACGCTGCTCGAGCTCGCCAAGCGCGCCGAGGAGCACGTCAAGGGCATGGTCGTGCCCAGCACGCTGTTCGAGGAATTCGGCTTCAACTACATCGGCCCGATCGACGGCCACGATCTCGATTCGCTGATCCCGACGCTGCAGAACCTGCGCCAGCTCAGCGGCCCGCAGTTCCTGCACGTCGTCACGCGCAAGGGCCAGGGCTACAAGCTGGCCGAGGCGGACCCGATCCTCTACCACGGCGTCTCGAAGTTCGACGCCGCCAACGGCATCGCCGCCGGCAAGAGCGGGGGCAAGCTCAGCTTCACGCAGATCTTCGGCGACTGGCTGTGCGACATGGCGCGCGAGGACGAGCGGCTGATCGGCATCACGCCGGCGATGCGCGAGGGTTCGGGCCTGGTGCGCTTCGCCGAGGAGTTTCCCGGGCGCTATCACGACGTCGGCATCGCCGAACAGCATGCGCTGACCTTCGCCGCGGGGCTCGCCTGCGAGGGACTGAAGCCGGTGGTGGCGATCTACTCGACCTTTCTGCAGCGCGCCTACGACCAGCTGATCCACGACGTCGCGCTGCAGAACCTGCCGGTGATGCTGGCGATCGACCGCGGCGGCCTGGTCGGCGCCGACGGCGCGACGCACCAGGGCGCCTTCGATCTCTCCTACCTGGCCTGCATCCCCAACATGGTGGTGATGACGCCGGCCGACGAGAACGAGTGCCGCCGCATGCTGACTACCGC
>DAIDAU010000175.1 GCA_027310465.1 Rhodocyclaceae bacterium | reverse complement strand
GACTTCGAGTTCTTCGCGGAGCGCGACCCGGCGGTCAACGCCTTTGCGCTCCCCGGGGGCTTCGTCGGCGTGAATACCGGCTTGATCACTACGGCGGAGACCGAATCGGAGCTGGCCGCGGTGCTGGCGCACGAGATCGGGCACGTGGCGCTGCGCCACATCGCCGAGACGATCGGTCTGCAGAAGCAGATGGAGCTCCCCTCGATGATCGCGCTCGCGGCCGCGCTTCTGCTCGGGGCCTCGCGCCCGGACCTGGCGGCGGGCGCCGCCGTCGCGGCGCAAGGGGTGCCGGTGCAGAAGCAGCTCGCCTACTCGCGCGACTTCGAGCGCGAGGCCGATCGCATGGGCATCCAGGTGCTCGAGCGCTCGGGTTACGACGTGCGCGGCATGGCGAGCTTCTTCGAGCGCCTGCAGAATTCGAGCCGTCTGTACGAAAACAACGCGCCCGGCTATCTGCGCACCCACCCGCTGACGACCGAGCGCATCGCGGACATGGAGAACCGCATCCAGGCGATGCCCTACCACCAGGTCGCCGACTCGCTCGACTTCCAGCTGATCCGGGCCAAGCTGCGGGCGCAGGAAGGCATACCGCAAGACGCCGTGACGGAGTTCGAGATGCAGCTCAATGAACACAAGTTCAGCTCCGAGACGGCGGCGCGCTATGGTTTGGCCCAGGCCTTCCTGCGCGCCAAGAACTACGCCGGCGGCGAGGCGCAGGTCGCCGAGCTGCGTCGGCTCAAGGCCGCTCGCCGATGGTGGAGACCCTGGCGGCCGATCTGCGCATGAAGCAGGAGGACCCGGCGGGAGCCGCGAAACTGCTGCGCAACGCAGCGATCCGCTACCCGACCGAACGTGCGGTCGCCTATGGCTTTGTCGAGGCCTTGCTCGCGTCCGGGCAGCCGCAGGATGCGCTCAAGGTCACGACCGCGGACTTGCAGGCCTACACCACCGACTTCCGCATGCACGAGTTGCAGGCGAAGACCTACGCCGCGCTCGGCAAGCGCCTGCAGCAGCATCGCGCGCAGGGCGAGGCGTACTTCCTGCAGGGCCAGATGATGCCGGCGATCGAGCAATTCGAGCTGGCGCAAAAATCGGATGACGGCGATTTCTACGAGCATTCGCAGGTCGACGCCCGCCTGCGCATGCTGAAGCGCCGCCAGACCGAAGACATGAAGCGAGAGAAGCAGCAGCACTCGCACTAGAACTGCTCGACCGGCGCAACAGCCGCGGCGTCGCCAATCGGCAGTTCTTATTTACTTATCGAAAATTCGAGTTGGTCGCCGTTTAAGGGAATTGTTAGCCTTCAGGCTCACAAAAAGGGGTCAATAGGGCCCCTGAACCCCGAGGAGGAACGGCACCATGGCGTTGGTCAGGCCGCACGGCGGCGGAAGTCTCAAACCCCTGCTTGTAGAAGGCGACGCGCTCAAGGCGCAGCTCGCGTATGCCAAAACCCTGCCCAAGCTGAAAGTCAGTTCCCGCGAGGCGGGCGACATCATCATGATGGGCATCGGCGGCTTCACTCCGCTCGAAGGCTTCATGACCCATGGCGACTGGGAAGGTGTCTGCGACGGCATGAAGATGATGAACGGCCTGTTCTGGCCGATCCCCGTCACGCTGTCCACCGATGACGAAGGCATCAAGGCCGGCAGCGAGCTCGCGCTGGTCAATAGCGAGTCCGACGAGATCCTGGCGACCATGATGGTCACCGAGAAGTACTCGATCGACAAGTCGCACGAATGCATGCAGGTCTTCAAGACCACCGACCTCGAGCATCCGGGCGTCAAGATGGTCATGGCCCAGGGCAAGTACAACCTGGCCGGCCCGATCAAGGTTCTCTCGACCGGCGGCTTCAAGGAAAAATACGGCGCGCAGTTCATGACGCCGGCCGAGACGCGCGCGCTGTTCGAGAAGATGGGCTGGCAGCGCGTCGCCGCGTTCCAGACGCGTAATCCCATGCACCGCTCGCACGAGTATCTGGCCAAGATCGCCATCGAGACGATGGACGGCGTGCTGATCCACTCGCTGCTGGGCAACCTCAAGCCGGGCGACATCCCCGCCGAGGTGCGTTCCGAGGCGATCGAGGTGCTGACCAAGAACTACTTCGCACCCAACACCGTGATCCAGGCCGGCTATCCGCTCGACATGCGCTACGCGGGTCCGCGCGAGGCGCTGCTGCACGCGCTGTTCCGCCAGAACTACGGCTGCTCGCACCTGATCGTCGGCCGCGACCACGCGGGCGTCGGCGACTACTACGGCCCCTTCGACGCGCAGAAGATCTTCGACGAGATTCCGAAGGGTTCGCTCGAAACGGTGAACATGAACATCGACTGGACCTTCTGGTGCAGGAAGTGCGGCGGCATGGCTTCGCAGCGCACCTGTCCGCACACCAAGGACGACCGCATCCTGCTGTCCGGCACCAAGGTCCGCGCGATGCTGTCGGAAGGCCAGGACCTGCCGGTCGAGTTCAGCCGGCCGGAAGTGGCGAAGGTGCTGCAGAAGTACTACGCGAGCCTCAGCAAGGAACAGAACGTCAAGGTCGAACTGAAAGGACATTCGGCCGCGTAACAAAGAGCCGGCGGCGCCTTGCGCGCTGCGGGCTGCACGAATTTCATAAGGAGAGTATGCAATGCCAACCTTCGTTCGTACCGAAAAGTGCGATGGCTGCAAGGGTCAGGACAAGACCGCCTGCATGTACATCTGCCCGCACGACCTGATGAAGCTGGACAAGGACGGTTCCGACACCGGCCACGCCATGAAGGCGTACAACCAGGAGCCGGAGCAGTGCTGGGAGTGCTATTCCTGCGTCAAGATCTGCCCGCAAGGCGCCATCGAAGCGCGCCACTACGCCGACATCGTCCCGCTGGGCGGCTCGGTGCAGCCGCTGCGCGGTTCGGACTCGATCATGTGGACCATCAAGTTCCGTAACGGCAACATGAAGCGCTTCAAGTTCCCGATCCGCACGACGGCCGAAGGCTCGATCGACCCGTTCGGCGGCAAGCCGATGCCCAAGCTGGCCGACCTCGAGAAGAGCGGCTCCTACACCCGCGAAGTGATGGGTGGCTTCCGTGCCGGCAACCCCGCCGAGCTGATCCGCAAGTAATTCAGAGCAAAGGAAACGAAAAATGGCTGGAACATTTGACAATCCGGAAGTCGTCCAGGAAGAGGTCGACGTTCTGCTGATCGGCGGCGGCATGGCCTGCAGCGGCGCCGGTTACGAAATTATGCGCTGGGCCGAGGCCGTCAAGGCCGAGACCGGCAAGGACCTCAAGATCAAGCTGGTGGACAAGGCCGCGATGGACCGTTCGGGCGCCGTCGCCCAGGGCCTGTCGGCCATCAACACCTACATCGGCGACAAGCAGGATCCCGCCGACTACGCGCGCATGGTCTCCAACGACTTGATGGGCATCACCCGCGACGACCTGGCCTACGACCTGGGCCGCAACGTCGACGACTCGGTGCACCTGTTCGAGGAGTGGGGTCTGCCGATTTGGAAGACGGACGCCAAC
>DAIDAU010000161.1 GCA_027310465.1 Rhodocyclaceae bacterium | reverse complement strand
GGCCTGGGCGACGCGCGCCGCGACTACTTCGTCGCCTTGACGGCTGACGCCCGCTGGGCCTGGATTTTCCGCCAGCTGCGCGCGCCGGGCGGCTGGTTCCTGCACGGCTGGTTCAACTGACGCTTGTGGAATCCCACAGGTTCCCCGCCGCCAATCGCATAGGCTATGCTCGCGGCTTCAGGCTTTGCGCATCCACAACGGAGGACCCATGAAAACCAAGAAACCGCTGCTCCTCGCCGCCATCGCCGGCTTCGCCCTGAGCGCCCACGCCGAAGACCTCGTGCGCCTCGGCAACCTCAAGTTCGCGCATTACGGCGCCGTCTCCTACATGAAGGAAGTCTGTCCCAAGTACGGCATCAAGCTCGAGGAGCGCATGTTCCCGAAGGGCCCGGACATCATGCCGGCGATCGTCGCCGGCGAGATCGACATCGCGGCGCTGGCCTCCGACGGCGCCATCTCTGGGCGCGCCAACGGCGTGCCGATCTTCACCGTGGCCGGCTTCGCCAAGGGCGGCGCGCGCATCGTCGCCGGCGCCGACGCCGGCATCAGGACGCTCGCCGATCTCAAGGGCAAGAAGGTCGGCGTCACGCGCGGCGGCGCCCAGGAGCTGCTGCTCTACGCCGAGCTCGAGAAGGCCGGGCTGACCTGGTCCGACAAGCCGGGCAAGGACGTGCAGATCGTCTTCCTCGCCTTCGCCGACCTGAATCAGGCGCTGGCGGCCAAGCAGATCGACGCCATGTGCCAGTCCGAGCCGCAGTCCTCGCAGGCGATCAGCAGGAAGTTCGGCGTCGAGATCGTCAAGCCCTACGACACGCCGATGGGCGAGCCCTACCGCCTGCTGGTGATGACCGAGAAGCTCTACAGCGAGAGGCCCGACGTCGCGCTGCGCACCATGAAGTGCTTCGTCGACGCCACGGCGACCTTCAGGAAGGACATGAACCTCGCCGAGAAGTACGTGCGCGAGAACATGTTCAAGGGCCAGATCACGCCGCAGGACTTCAAGGACGCGATGGACAACGCCGCCTACACCTACGAGGTGCCGCTGCAGCACATCGACGTCGCCACCGAGTACATGAACAGGTACGGCGTCGGCCGCATGAGCAAGCCGCCGAAGGCCGCCGAATGGGTGAAGCTCGACTTGCTCAAGAAGGCCAAGGCCGACCTGAAAGTGCAGTGACGGCCGCGCGATGGGCAAGCTGAAAGGGCTGATGCACGGTCTGTGGGTGCCGCTCGCCGTGCTCGCCGTCTGGGAGGCCTGCGCGCGTGCCGGCTTCGTCTCGCCGATCGTGCTGCCGGCGCCGACGGCGGTGGCGGTCAAGTGGTGGCAGTCGCTGCTGCCGGCGCAGGGCTTCGATCCGGCGACGCAGTCGCGCCTCGCCTGGCTGCTCTCGGGCGAGCTGATCCAGGATGCGGCATCCAGCCTCTACCGCGTCGTCGTCGGCTTCCTCGTCGGCGGCGGACTGGCGCTGCCGATCGGCCTGGCGATGGGCGCGAAGCCGCGCTTCTACGACCTGTGCAATCCGCTGGTGCAGGTGCTGCGGCCGATCCCGCCGATCGCCTACATTCCGCTGGCGATCCTCTGGTTCGGCCTCGGCAATCCGCCGGCGGTGTTCCTGATCGCCATCGGCGCCTTCTTCCCGGTGCTGATGAACACCATCGCCGGCGTGCGCAACGTCGACGGCATCTACCTGCGCGCGGCGAGGAACCTCGGCGTCGGCGAGTGGACCATGTTCATGCGCGTGATCCTGCCGGCCGCGACGCCCTACATTCTCGCCGGCGTGCGCATCGGCATCGGCACCGCCTTCATCGTCGTCATCGTCTCGGAGATGATCGCCGTGGACAACGGCCTCGGTTTCCGCATCCTCGAGGCGCGTGAGTTCATGTGGTCGGACAAGATCATCGCCGGCATGCTGACCATCGGGATGCTGGGGTTGGCGCTCGATACGGCGGTGAGCCGGTTGAACAACCACTTGCTGAGGTGGCATCGTGGATTGGAGCATTAGGGGAGACGGCGGGTTGCGAGACGTCGTGCGCGCTCGGGCCGACGGGGTGCCCTGCTGCGCTCCGTGTCCCCCGGCGGACAAGAGCGATAAGGCGTCCGCCTCCTCCTTTACCTACGCGCAGCAGGGCACCCAATCGGCCCGGCGAAGCACCGTGGTCACGACTCGGCACTCAAACCACCTCGGCGGTTAAACGCAGGGTCTCAATGGCAATGGAATCGGCATGAGCCAAATCGTCGCTCGTAGCGTAAGCAAAGTCTTCAAAACCGCCGACCGCGAGATCGTCGCGCTCAAGGACATCGACCTCGAAATCAAGAA
>DAIDAU010000155.1 GCA_027310465.1 Rhodocyclaceae bacterium | reverse complement strand
AACTTCGGCAACGTCTTCTCGGTGCTGGTGGCGAGCGCCTTCATCCCCTTCCTGCCGATGCTGCCGATGCACCTGCTGTGCTCAACCTGCTCTACGACATCTCGCAGGTCGCCATTCCCTTCGACAACGTCGACGAGGAGCTGGTGAAGGCGCCGCAGCGCTGGAACCCGGCCGACATCGGCCGCTTCATGATCCACTTCGGGCCGGTCAGCTCGATCTTCGACATCGCCACCTACCTCGTCATGTGGTTCGTCTTCCAGGCCAACGCGCCCGAGCACCAGACGCTGTTCCAGTCGGGCTGGTTCATCGAGAGCCTGATGACGCAGACGCTGGTGGTGCACATGATCCGCACGCAGAAGGTGCCGTTCCTGCAAAGCCGTCCGGGCACGCCGCTGCTGGCGATGACGCTGCTGATCATGGCGGTCGGCATCTTCATCCCGATGGGGCCCGCCTCGCACTACTTCAAGCTCGAGCGGCTGCCGGCGCTCTACTTCCCGCTGCTGGCGCTGACGCTGTTCAGCTACATGGTGCTGACGCAGTCGATGAAACGCTTCTACGCCAGGCGCCACGGCTGGCAGTAGCGGGCGGCCCGCTGTTGCGGGCGGCCCGCTTGCGGCCGCCGCGCACAACTGATAGCTTAGGCATTCCCAACAGGCATGCCCGTCCATGCTACAGAAGACTCCCGCCAACGCCGTTCGCGCCGTCTGGGCCGTCATTGCTGCGTTCGCGCTGGTGCTCTGCGTCGCGCTGGTGCTCAGCTACCGCAGCGCGACGCAGCTGGCCGACCAGCAGATTCTCGCGGTGGTGCGCCTGGTCGAGGAGCATGCCTCCGACACCATCGACCGCGCCGACCTGTCGCTGCAGGCAGCGCTCGAGCTGCTCGCGCCCGAGGATCTGCGCGCCGGATCGCGGCTCGACGACGCGCGGCGGCAGCGCGTCGAGCAGGGCCTGATCGCCATCCACCGGCGCACGCCCGGCATCGTCTCGCTGTCGCTGACCGACGCCGAGGGCCGCGTCGTCGCCAACTCGGTCGGCATGCCGCCGGGCATCGGCCTCGGCGATCGCGAATACTTCCTGGAATTGAAGGGCGCTCCGCGGTTCGCGCCGGTCGTGTCCGAAGCCATGAAGGGACGCGTATCGAACAAGTGGGGCCTCCAGGTGGCGCGGCGCATCGAGCTTCCCGACGGCCGCTTCGCCGGAGTGATGATCGCGAACGTCGGGCTGGAGGAAACCTTCGAGAAGTTCTATCAGAGCATCGACCTCGGCGAAGGCGGCCTGATCACCCTGCGCGACCAGCAGAACCGCATGCTGGTGCGCTGGCCGGCGGCGCCCGAGCTGCGCGGCAAGCCCGTCCCGGGGTCGGCCGCCAACCAGTTCGTCGCCGCAGGCTCGTCGGAGCAGGTCTTCCGCGCGACCTCGCCGATCGACGGCATCGACCGCATCCTCGCCATCCGCCGCCTGCCGCGCCAGCCGATCTATGCGCTCGCCGGCATCGCCACCACGGTGGCCTTCCGCTTCTGGCGCATCGAGGTCATCGCCGCGGTCTGCCTCATCATCGCCAGCTTCTTCGTCGGACGCTACATCGCTGCGACGCTGACGGCCCGCATCAAGGCCGAACACGGCCTGCGCGACCTCAACCTGCAGCTCGAGCAGCGCGTCGCCGATCGTACCGCCTCGCTGGAGCAGGCGATGAGCGACCTCGAGTCGTTCTCCTATTCCGTCTCGCACGACCTGCGCGCGCCGCTGCGCGCGATCAACGGCTATGCGACGCTGGTGCGCGACGCCGAGTCCGAGCAGCTCAAGGCCGACAGCCGCGGCATGCTCGACCGCGTCATCGCCAATGCCGAGAAGATGGGCCGGCTGATCGACGACATCCTCGACTATTCGCGCGCCGGGCGGGCGCCGCTGGCGCGCGGCGCCGTCGAGCTCGCGCCGCTGGTCGCGGCGGTCGTCGCCGAGCTGCGCGAGGCCTATCCGCGCACCGAGGTCGCCATGGCCGACCTGCCGGCCGTTTCGGGCGATCCGACCATGCTGCGCCAGGTGCTGCAGAACCTGATCGAGAACGCCTTCAAGTTCTCCGCGAAGGTCGACCATCCGCGCATCGAGATCGCCGCAAGCCGCGCCGGAGGAGCCGTCGAATGCCGCATCCGCGACAACGGCGCCGGATTCGACCCGCAGTACGCGCAGAAGATGTTCCGCATGTTCCAGCGCATGCATCCCGAATCGGAGTTCCCCGGCACCGGCGTCGGACTGGCGATCGTGCACCGCCTGGTGGCGCGGCACGGCGGCAGCGTGCGCGCGGAATCGCAGCCCGGGCGCGGCGCGACCTTCCTCGTGACCCTGCCGGCTTAGATCTTGATCCTGTCTCTTGGCATGCTGACCGGCTGCAGCGAGATTCCGTACCTGCAGTCGTCGTCCAGCCGCGCAGCCGATGTCTGCGCGACCCGGCAAGCGCAGGCAGCTGCTGGAAAGGTGGAACCAGCGGCGGTGCCTACCGCCCCTTCCACTCCGGCTTGCGCTTCTGCATGAAGGCGTCGATGCCTTCGGCGGCGTCGTCGGCCATCATGTTGCAGGCCATCGTCTCCGAGGCGAGCTGGTAGGCGCCGTCGAGCCCCATCTCGAGCTGGCGGTAGAACAGCTGCTTGCCCATGCGCACGGCGACGGCCGACTTGCCGCAGATCGAGTCGGTCAGCGTCCTCACTTCGGCGTCGAGCCGGTCGAGCGGCACCACGCGGTTGACCAGCCCGCGGCGCTGCGCTTCCGCGGCGTCGATGAAGTCGCCGGTCAGCAGCATCTCCATCGCCTGCTTGCGCCCGACGTTGCGCGACAGCGCCACCGCCGGCGTCGAGCAGAACAGCCCGACGTTGATGCCGGAGACGGCGAAGCGCGCCGCGTCCGCCGCCACCGCCAGGTCGCAGGCCGCGACGAGCTGGCAGCCGGCCGCCGTGGCGATGCCGTGCACGCGCGCGATCGTCGGCTGCGGCAGCTGCGTCAGCGTCGTCATGACGCGGCCGCACTGCTTGAACAGCTTCTGCATGTATTCCTTGCCGTGATTGGCGCGCATCTGCTTGAGGTCGTGGCCGGCGCAGAAGGCCTTGCCGGCGCCCGCGATCACCACCGCGCGCACCGTCGCGTCCTCGCCGACGGCGTCGAGCGCGCGCTGCAGCTCGGCGAGCATCTCCTCGGACAGCGAATTGAACTGGCCCGGCCGGTTCAGCGTCAGCGTCGTCACGCCGGCAGCGTCGGCACGCAGCAGGATGGGTGGGTTCTCGGTTTGCAGTACGGCGCTCATCGCCTCTCCTCCGTGGTTCGTTGCGGGTTCAGTCCGTTCGGGGCGCGCTCGCCACGCGCAGGCCGCTGCGCTCGATCATCTCGGCGAAGCGCGTCAGCAGCCAGGGATCGAAGCGGCCGCCGCGCTCGCTCTCGAGCACGCCCATGATCTCGTCGTGGCCGCGCTTCGGGTGATAGGGACGCGGCTCCCCCATGGCGTCGTACGAATCGACGACGGCGATCATGCGCGCGATGAAGGGGATGTCCTCGCCGCGCAGGCCGTCGGGATAGCCGGTGCCGGCAAAGTCCTCGTGATGATGGCGGATCGCCAGGGCGATCCCGTCGGCGCCGTCGACGGCGATCGCCGCCACGATGCGCTGGCCGCGCTGCGAGTGGGACTGCATCTCGCGCCATTCGTCCTCGTCGAACTTGCCGGGCTTCATCAGCACCGCGTCGCGGATGCCGATCTTGCCGACGTCGTGCAGCGCGGCCGCCAGCTTGAGATGCCAGATCTCCTCGGCGGCGAGGCCGCAGTGCCGCCCGAAGGCCTCGGCCAGGGCGATGACGCGCTCGCAGTGGCGGCGCGTGATCGCGTCCTTCTCATCGAGCGCCTTGGACAGCACGCGGCTGTAGCCCTTCATCGCGGTGTATCGTTCCAGCGAAAGCGCCATCTCGACTCCCTCCACCCCGTACGTGCGCGGCCCGGCGAGGCCGCGCAGGGTTATTCGATCGCCGCCGTCGACTTCGCCCTTTCGCGCAGCAGGAACTTCTGGATCTTGCCGGTCGATGTCTTGGGCACCGCCTCGAAGATGAACTTCTTCGGCACCTTGAAGTGCGCCATGCGTTCCTTGCAGAAAGCCTTCATCTCCTCTTCCGTGACCGTCGCGCCCTCGCGCAATTCGATGAAGGCGCACGGCACCTCGCCCCACTTCGGGTCCGGCGTGGCCACCACGGCGGCCGTCATCACCGCCGGATGCCGGTACAGCACGTCCTCCACCTCGACCGACGAGATGTTCTCGCCGCCCGAGATGATGATGTCCTTGCTACGGTCTTTGATCTTCACATAGCCGTCCGGTTGCATCACCGCGAGGTCGCCGGTGTGGTACCAGCCGCCGCGGAAGGCCTCGTCCGTGGCCTTCGGGTTCTTCAGGTAGCCCTTCATGGTGATGTTGCCGCGGAACATGATCTCGCCCATGGTCTCGCCGTCCCACGGCACCGGCCGCATGCTGTCGGAGTCGAGCACCGTGACGCCTTCCTGGGCGTGGTAGCGCACGCCCTGGCGGCCGTTGAGGCGCACCTGCTCCTCGAGCGGCAGCTCGTCCCACTCGGGATGCTTGGCGCAGACCGACGCCGGACCATAGGTCTCGGTGAGGCCGTAGACATGGGTGACGTTGAAGCCGATCTTCTTCATGCCCTCGATCACGGCGGCCGGCGGCGGCGCCGCGGCGATCAGGCCCGATACCGTATGGTCGATGCCTGCGCGCCATTCGGCCGGCGCGTTGGCGATCAGGCTGTGCACGATCGGCGCGCCGCAGTAGTGCGTCACCTTGTGCTCGCGGATCGCCTCGAGGATCAGCTTGGCGTCGACGCGGCGCAGGCAGACGTTGGTGCCGGCATTGGCCGCCATGGTCCAGGGAAAGCACCAGCCGTTGCAGTGGAACATCGGCAGCGTCCACAGATAGACGGCGTGCGGCGGCATGCCCCAGGAGACGATGTTGGAGAACGAATTGAGGTACGCGCCGCGATGGTGATAGACGACGCCCTTGGGATTGCCCGTGGTGCCCGACGTGTAGTTGAGGCTGATGGCGTTCCACTCGTCGGACGGCGGCTGCCATTCGTAGCCGGGATTGCCGCCGGCGATGAAGGCTTCGTAGTCGATGCTGCCGACGCGCTCGCCCGGCCCGGCGTACTCGGGATCGTCGACGTCGATGACCAGCATGTCGCGCTTCGCGGTCTCGATGGCCTTCTTCGCCGTCGCCGAATACTCGCGGTCGACGATGAAGGCCTTTGCCTCGCCGTGATTGAGCATGAAGGCGATGGTGTCGGCGTCGAGCCGCGTGTTCATGGTGTTGAGCACGGCGCCCGTCATGGGCACGCCGAAATGGCATTCGAACATCTCCGGCGTATTGTTGAGCATCACGGCCACGGTGTCGCCGAGGCCGACGCCTTTCGCCTCGAGCACCGACGCCAGGCGCCGGCAGCGCCCGTAGGTTTCCTTCCAGGTGTAGCGGCGCTGGCCGTGGATCACGGCGAGGCGCTGCGGATAGATGTAGGCGGTGCGGTCGATGAAGCTGAGCGGCGTGAGGGGGACGTAGTTGGCGGCGTTCTTGTCGAGGCCGCTGTCGTAGATGTTTGCCATTTCTCCTTCTCCACTTTCCCTAAAAGGCCCGTCGTCCCGGGCTGCGTTGAAATTCTTCCAATCGAAATTCTAGGCCGCGTTGCAGCGCTGCGCGATCGCCGGCTTGGCGCGTGCGGTATCCGCGAGCCAGGCCTTCAGCTCGCCGCCCAGGGCCTGCACCGCTGCGACGGCGCCGGCCACGCCGCCGCGCGCATCGGCGCTGGGCGCCGGCCGCGCGATCGAGAATGCCCTGCGCGCCAGGATGGTTTCTCCCGCCGGCGCGAACAGGGTCGCGCGCGCATCGAGCAGCGTGCGGCTCGCCTGCGGCGTATCGAACACCTGGATCAGTTCGTCGACGTCGAGGCGCAGGCGGCAGCCTTCGCCGGACGCCGGCGTCTGGCGATTGAGCGCACGCTCGATCAGGTCGGGCGGCGGCGCCGCCCAGCGGCTTTCGGCGTAGGCGTTGCGCGCCATGTCGCCGGCGTAGAGCAGCCGGTAGGAGATCGCCGGCGTCGCCAGCCACGCCGGGCCCTGCGCACTCACGCCGGTCACGGCCAGGTCGGCGGGCTTCCAGACGATCGCAACGCTGCCCAGATCGTAGGTCTCCGGCTCGGCTTGCCGCACGTTGCCGCCGCAGGCGGCGAGCAGCAGGACGGTCAGCAGAAGCAGGACGCGCATGCTATTTCTCCGTGGTCGATGGAGCGACGAAGCCGGCCTCGCCGGGGCCCGGGCGCCGCGGGCCGCGCCCGAACAGCAGGGCCTGCGGCCGCTCCTCCAGCATGTCGAGGATACGCCCGAGCTGGGTCGAATTGGCGTTCAATCGTTTCACCAGGGCGTTGAACTGCGGCAAGGTGCTCGCGGAAATGTCGCCGCCGCTGGCACCCAGCAGGCGATCGAGCTTTTGCGACGTCGCGGTCATGGTCTTCACCAGCTCGCGCGTCTCGGCCGTCAGCGGCGCCGCTTCGCCGGCGGTCTTCTCAACCTGCGCCAGGATGGCATGGAGGCGCTTGAGGTTGTCGTCCGACAGCGCGGCGCGCGTCGCGGCGACGACTTGCGGCAGCTCCTTCAGGCTCTCCGAGGCGGCGGCGAAGTTGTCGAGGGTGCGCGAGAGATTCGCCGCGTTGCGCTCGTCGAGCAGCCGGTTCAGCCGTCCCGTCAGCTCGCCGAGTTGCGCGACGATGTCGCCGGCCTTGTCGCCCAGAGTATCGATCAGCGCCGGCTTGAGCGCCAGCCGCGCCGGATGCTCGTCGTCGTTGGGCAGCAGCTCGGCGCTGCTGCCGTCGTCGTCGATCTCGACGAAGGCCAGCCCGGTGATGCCCTGGTAGCCGAGCTTCGCCGTCGACGACCGGGTCAGCCGGAAGCGCGGATCGAGGCTGATCCTCACCAGGATGACGTGCGGATCGGCGGGGTCCTGCTCGATGCTTTCCACCTTGCCGGCGTGGATGCCGCGATAGCGCACCTGCGCCTGGACGTTGAGGCCGGTGACGTTGCGGCGCGTCTCGAGCAGGTAGTAGTCGGACTCGCGCTTGCCGCCGAAATACCAGGCGGCGAGCGCCGTCGCGAGGCTCAGCGCGATGACGAAGATTCCGGCGGCGAGGGCGTGGGCGCGGTTTTCCATCAGTGCGGTCCTTGGCTCCGGTTGAGCGCGCGGCTGCTGCGCTCCGACAGGAAGAAGTTGCGGATGAACGGATGATCGACGCCGATGACCGACTCGACGTCGCCGTAGGCGACGATGCGCTGCTCGGCCAGCACGGCGACGCGCGTCGACAGGCCGGACAGCGTATCGAGATCGTGCGTGACCAGCAGCACGGTGAGGCCGAGCTCCGCGCTCAGGTCGCGGATCAGCCGCACGAAGCTGTCGGAGCGGTCGGGATCGAGGCCCGCGGTCGGCTCGTCGAGCAGCAGCAGCTCGGGCTCCAAGGCCAAGGCGCGCGCCAGCGCGACGCGCTTGACCATGCCGCCCGACAGCTCCGCCGGCAGCAGGCGCGCGTGGCGCGGCAGCAGTTCGACCATGTCGAGCTTGAGCATGACGAGGTCGGCGATCAGGCTCTCGTCGAAGCGCTTCAGCTCGCGCAGCGGAAAGGCGATGTTGTCGAACACGTCGAAGGCCGAGAACAGCGCGCCGTGCTGGAACAGCACGCCGAAGCGCTGGCGCAGCGCGCGCTCGCGCTCGAGGCCGCCGCCGAACAGCGGTTCGCCGAAGACGCGGATCTCACCGTGCGTCGGCTGCCGCAGGCCGACCATCTGCTGCAGCAGCGTCGTCTTGCCGCTGCCCGAGCCGCCGACCAGCGAGACGAGCTCGCCGCGCTCGATCTCGAGATCCAGCTGCCGGTGCACCCAGGTGTCGCCGAAGCGCGTATCGAGGCCGCGGACGGAGATCGCCGCGGTCATATCGGCAGGCCCACGCTGCGCGTCAGCACGGCGAATACGGCGTCGAGCAGGATCACCACGGTGATCGCCGTGACCACGGACGCCGTCGTGTTGATCGACAGGCTCTCGGTGTCGGGCTGCACGCGCAGGCCGAAGTGGCAGGCCACCAGCGCGACGAAAAGTCCGAAGACGACGCCCTTCGACAGGCCGATCCACAGGTTCGCCACCGGCACGGCGTTGGGCAGCGCCTGGAGGAAGTAGCCGAAGCCGATGTCGAGCTGGAGGTTGGCGGCGACCATGCCGCCGACCAGCGCGATCGCCGTGGTCCATAGCACCAGCAGCGGCATCGCGACCGACAGCGCCGCGACCTTGGGGAACACCAGGCGCAGGCTGCGCGACACGCCCATCGTCGCCAGCGCGTCGATCTCCTCGGTGACGCGCATGACGCCGAGCTGCGCCGTCATCGCCGAGCCCGATCGCCCGGCCACCAGCACGGCGACCAGCACCGGCCCCAGCTCGCGCACGATGCCCATGCCCAGTATGTTGACGATGAAGATGTCGGCGCCGACCAGCCGCAATTGCAGCGACGACAGGTAGGACAGCACGATGCCGATGAGGAAGCCCACCAGCGCCGTCACCGGCATGGCGCGCACGCCCCCCTTGTAGACGTTGGCGGAGATCTCGCGGCGCGGCAGCTCGGCCGGCGCGCGCGCCAGGTGCAGCACGTCGAGCGCCAGCTGCCCGAGCAGCACGAGGAAGTCGGCGAGGTGACGGCGCAGCCGCAGCCAAGGCTTGCCGATCGCCATCAGCCAGGCCAGCGGCGGACGCGGCGCAACCGCCGGCCTGCCGCGGCCTTCCACTTCGGCGATGCGCTCGAAGATGCGCTGGTGCTCGGGGCGCAGCACCAGCACTTCGGGCAGCCTGCGGCCCCAGCCGCGCCACAGCAGCATGGCGCCGAAGCTGTCGAGCGCCTCGATGGCGAGCGCGTCCCAGGCGGTCGCGGCTGCGGCGGAGTGCTCGGCGATCCGGCTTCCCAGCGCGGCCGCCTGCTGCTCGATGACGGCCAGCGTCCAGCGTCCGCGCAGCGCGACGTTGCGCCCGCCGTCGGCGCGGAATTCCACTGCCATGTCGGCTATCGCCATGCGCTGAGAGTTTCTGATGCCGAGGTGTTGAGGGAAGAGCGATTATAGGCGCGCCGCCTAGCGCTCGCGAGCTGCCTCGTGCCACGCCTTGCGCACGGGTGAGAGCAGATACTCCATTACCGTCCGCGTTCCCAGCAAGATCTCCGCGTTCGCTTGCATGCCGGCGCCCAGATAGAAACGTTCGCCCTCCGCATCCAGGTACATGCTCTTCAACGCGACGAGGGCCTTGTAGAGTGGAGGCGGCGCTTTGCCCGACTTGTCCGCGGCCGGCGTGTTGCCGTTGCCCGTGTTCGAATCCGCGGCATCCGCGCTGACGTGCTCAACCTTGCCTTCCACCATGCCGTATTTCTGGAACGGAAAAGCGACCAGCTTGACCTTGACCGGCTGCCCCTCGCGCACGAAGCCGATGTCCTCGTTCGACACCCATACTTCGGCCCGCAGCACCTCCTGTTGCGGCACGAGTGTCAGCAGGACCGTACCCGGCTGCACGACGGTACCGGCAGTATGCGTGGCGATGTCCTTCACGATGCTGTCGTGCGGTGCCTTGAGTTCCAGCAGTTCCTGCTTGTGCGTCTGCTTGGCGAACTCCTGCGAGAGCTTGTCGAAGGTGTTCTGCGCGTCGTTGCGCTCGGCGTGCAACTGGCGCCGGTAGTCCGAATCGATCTGCACGAGTTTCTTTTCCGATTGCATGACGCCGGCACGCGTCGATTCGACCATAAATTCCTGGCTGCGCAGTTCCTGCTCCTTTTCGATGCGTTCGCGCCGCTTGTCGCTCGCCATGATGCCGCCGACGAAGCCGCGCTGGACGAGCTTCTCGTAGGCGCTCTCCTGCTCCTGGTAGTGCGGCAGCGTGGCGGCGAGCTTTGCCTTCACTTGCTCCGCCGACGATAGGTCGAACCTGGCTTTGACAAGCCGGCTTTTCTCTTCGGCCAGCGCGGATTCGAGAGCTGCCCGGTTGGCGCGGTACTGAGCTTCGATTTCCTTGGCCAGTCCTGGCGAATCGTCGGGCTCCACACGAAAGGGCCTGTTGGCAAGTTCGGCATCGATGCGCCGCAGCGTCAGTCGCTTGCGCTGGTATTCGGCTCCGATGGAGCGAGCGTCGGCATCGGCAATCAAAGTATCCATGCGCATGAGAACCTGGCCCGTCTTCACGGCCTGCCCTTCGCGCACGAGGATTTCCTTGACGATGCCGGCTTCGGAGGGCTGGACGATCTTGAGGTAGCTCTGGGGAACGAGCTTGCCTTCGGCCACGGCGACGATGTCGAGCTTGCCGATCAAAGCCCAGAGCAGCAGCAGGCCCAGCAGGATTGCCAACGCCTTCAGCACCGCCCGCCCGAGGGGATTGGGCATGGACTCCTGCAGGCGCAGCAGGGGCTGTCATTGACCGCCGTAATGGAGCCACCGATGATCGGCGTAATGGAGCCAGTTTGAAGAGGTAAAAACGGGCGA
>DAIDAU010000124.1 GCA_027310465.1 Rhodocyclaceae bacterium | reverse complement strand
GGCCTGGGTAGGGCTGCGCTACCAGTGGCGGTAGCCCCGCCAACGACTTCTGCACCGATTCGACCACATGAGGAAGACCATGATCTCGAACCGCAACCGCATCGGCATCACGGCGCTGGCGTGCGCCGCATCGCTGCTCGCAGCGCCGGCCGGCGCCGCCGGCGTCGCCTACGTCACCAACCAGGGAGGCGGCGTCACCGTCATCGATGCGGCGACGCTGAAACCGGTGGCGAGCGTCGCCGTGGGCGCCGCCCCTCGCGGTCTGGCGATCACGCCCGACGGCCGCTGGCTGCTGACGGCGAACCTCGGCGATTCGGACGTCTCGGTCGTAGACACGGCCTCGCTCAAGGAAGTCAGGCGCATCCCGGTCGGCAAGAACGTCGAGTTCATGCGCGTCCTGCCCGACGGCAGCCGCGCCTTCGTCACCTACGAGCCGTCGTCGAAGGGCAGTCCTCCGGGCGGAGCAGGCAAGGACGATGACAGCGTACAGCGCGTTCCCGCCGAAGTGGCGGTCATCGACCTGCAGCAGTGGACGGTCGTCGGCCGCATCCAGGCCGCGCCGGAAACCGAGGCCATCGAGTTCTCCGCCGACGGGAAGCTCGTCATCGTCGCCAACGAAGGCGACAACAGCATCGTCGCCTACGACCTGGCGACATTGAAGCCGGTGAAGCGCGTCGACGTCTCGCCGTTCGGCCACCGGCCGCGCGGCGTGAAGGTCTCGCCGGACGGGAAGACCTATGTCGTGACCATGGAAGACTCGAACAACTTCCTGCTGCTCGACGCGAGCTTCAATGCGCTCAAGACGGTGCCCACCGAGAAGGGCCCCTACGGCGTGGCCTTCGACCGGGACGGCCGGACCATCTGGATCGCCGCGGCGCGCGCCGACCGCCTGCAGGTCTTCGACGCCGAGAGCCTCGCGCCGCTGGCGGCGATTCCCGTCGGCAAGCGCTGCTGGCATTTCAGCTTCACGCCAGACGATCGGAAAGTGCTGCTGGCCTGCGGGCGCTCGAACGAGCTCGAAGTCATCGACACCGCGACTCGCCAGGTCGTCGACAAGCTGCCCGGCTACCAGTTGCCTTGGGGCATCGTCACCTACCCGAAGGCGGAAGGCAGCCTGGATGCGCCGCCGTCCCGGGCGCCGCAGTAAAGCCTCCCGTGCTGCGCGAATTGCGGCTGCCGGTAGGCGACGGCCACACGCTGTATGTCGAAGAGAGCGGGCCGCCGGACGGTATCCCGGTCGTCTTCCTGCACGGCGGTCCGGGCAGCGGCTGTCGGCCCGGGCAGGGGGATCTGTTCGATGCGACGCGCTATCGCCGCGTGCTGTTCGACCAGCGCGGCGCCGGCCGCAGCATGCCGCTGGGTTCGCTGGCGGCGAACACTACCGCCCACCTGGTGGCCGACATCGAACGTATCCGCAGCGCGCTCGGCATCGAGCGCTGGCTCGTCTGCGGCGGTTCCTGGGGCAGCCTGCTGGCGCTCGCCTATGCGCAGCAACACCCGCGGCGCGTCACCGGCCTGGTGCTGCGCGGCATCTTCCTCGGCTCGCAGCAAGAGGTGGCGCGCTATCTCGCCGGCGCCGACGTGCCGGCGGATTGCTTCGCGCGCCTGCTGTCCGGCGACGCCGCGGCACGGCAGGCGGCGGCCCGCGCCTGGCTCGACCACGAGCGAAGGCTGATGGGCGAACCGCCGCTCGCCGATGCCCCGAACGCGCACCAGCTCGCCAAGGCATGCATCCAGGCCCACTACCTGACCCACGCCTGCTTCAGCGACGAGCAGGCGCTGCTCGGCGACTGCGACCGGCTCCGCCACCTGCCCGGTGCCATCGTGCAAGGCAGCCATGATCCCGTCTGCCCGCCGCAGGCAGCGGAAGAGTTGCACCGCGCCTGGCCGCAGGCCGAATGGGTCCTGGTCGCCGGCGGCGGCCACGGCGGCCTGGCGCCGGACATGGCGGCAGCCTTCGTCGCCGCCCTCGACCGCGTCGCGCGCTGCGCCTCATGAAGCGCCTCCTGCTGCTTTGCGTCCTCGCAGCCTGGCTGGGGCTCGCGCATGCCGGCGTAATGACCAAGGCCGACCTGGAGGCGGCGTTCCCCGATGCCCTGCGCATCGGCGACAAGGACAGCCAGGTGCCGGTGTGGCCGATCACCAAGCTCGACGGCCCGATTGAAAAGGTCGTCGCCTACGTGTTCGAGTCCATCGACCTGGCGCCGATCCCCGGCTTCGCCGGCGTGCCCTTCGACCTGCTGATCGCCCTCGACGGCAACGGCCAGTTTCTCGAGGTGCGCGTGCTCTCCCAGCATGAGCCGGTCTTCCTCGACGGGCTCGGACCGGAGCCGCTGTTCCGCTTCGTCGAGCAGTACAAGGGCAAGAGCCTGCGGCAGAACTTGAAGGTCGTGACCAACGTCAATCGCGGCGGCGAGCCCTCCAGCGTCAACGTGCAACTCGATGGCGTCACCAAAGCCACCGCTTCGCTGAAGATCGTCAACGAGACCGTGCTCGCCGCGGCATTGAAGGTGGCGCGCGCCAAGCT
>DAIDAU010000317.1 GCA_027310465.1 Rhodocyclaceae bacterium | reverse complement strand
ACGTCGAGTTCTCCGCCGAGGACGCGGTGCGCTCCGATTTCGATTTCCTCTGCCGCATCTTCGATGCCGTGATCAAGGCCGGCGCGACGACCATCAACGTGCCGGACACCGTCGGCTACAGCATCCCGGAAGTCTGGGGCGAGCGCATGAAGAAGCTGATCGAGGCGGTGCGCGGCTCCGACAAGGTGGTGTGGTCGACCCACTGCCACAACGACCTCGGCTTGGCCGTCGCCAACTTGCTGGCCGCCGTGCTCGGCGGCGCCCGCCAGGTCGAATGCACGATCAACGGTCTCGGCGAGCGCGCCGGCAACGCCTCGCTCGAGGAAGTCGTGATGGCGGTGCGCACGCGCGGCGACCTGTTCGCTTGCGACACCAGGATCGACACGACGCAGATCGTCCCGGCCTCCAAGCTGGTGTCGCAGATCACCGGCTACCCGGTGCAGCCGAACAAGGCGGTGGTCGGCGCCAACGCCTTCGCGCACGAGTCCGGCATCCACCAGGACGGCGTCCTCAAGCACCGCGAGACCTACGAGATCATGCGCGCCGAAGACGTCGGCTGGACCACCAACCGGCTGACGCTGGGCAAGCTCTCCGGCCGCAGCGCCTTCAAGACGCGCCTCAAGGAACTCGGCATCGAACTGCCGAGCGAGGAGGCGCTCAACACCGCCTTCGGCCACTTCAAGGAGCTCGCCGACAAGAAGCGCGAGATCTTCGACGAGGACATCTACGCGCTGATCGGCGACGAGACGGTGACGCCCGAGCAGGAACGCTATCGGCTCGTGTCGTCGATGTTCCATTCCGAGACCGGCGAGGCACCGCGCGCGCGGCTGACGCTGGCGGCGGGCGGCAGCGAGCGGACGGTGGAAGCCGTCGGCAGCGGCCCGGTCGACGCGACCTTCAAGGCCATCGAGGAAGTGGCGGCCAGCGGCGCCGACCTGCTGCTCTACTCGGTCAACGCCATCACCACGGGAACGGACGCGCAAGGCGAAGTGACCGTGCGGCTTTCCCGGGACGGTCGCATCGTCAACGGGCAGGGGGCGGACACCGACATCATCGTCGCCTCGGCGAAGGCGTACATCAACGCGTTGAACAAGCTTGAAAGCGGGCCGGAGCGCGTGAATCCGCAGGTGTGAGGTAAACTGCCGGCATAGTCCATCCCGCGACCCGGCGGCTCGTCGCGGGATGGAGGCACGGCCGCTCCCGTGCACGAATGCGTACGTCAACCCGCGCCAAGTAACCTGCGCGACAAGTCGTTGGGAAGTCCGATGGACCATTCGCAGGGAGCCGGCAGCGGCCCCTTCAAGTTTGCCGACCACATGCGCGACATCGCGGCGATCTATTCGCTGCGGGATGGGCGCTTCCATTTTCTCAACGCGACGGCGGAAGCGATCCTCGGCATCCCGCGCGCGCGGCTGCTCGACGACGCCGCGCTGCTGCTGCCGCTGATCGTCGACGAGGATCGGCCGGTCGCGGCGGCGTTCTTCGAGAAGGCGGCGCGCCAAGGCAGCGCCGAAGCCGAGCTGCGCATCCGCCGCGGCGACGGCACCGAATGCTGGCTCGCGGCGCGCGCGTTTCCCGCAGGAGACGGCGACGACCTGCGGGCGCTGATCTGCGAGGACGTCACCGAGCGCAAGTACTCGTTGTCCTTGCTTTCCCAGAGCGAAAAGCGCTTCTCCCAGATCGTCGAGAACATCGAGGAGGTTTTCTGGATCGTCGCGCCGGACGGCACCCAGATCTATTACGTGAGCCCCACCTACGAGAAGGTCTGGGGCCTGCCGGCCGCGGAACTGTACAGATCGCCCTTCAAGTGGATGCAGGTGCTCCATGCCGAGGACCAGGCGCGGGTTCTCGACCTGGTGACGCGCCACTTGGCCGAACGGCCGACCGAAATGCATTTCCGCATCGTCCGCCCGGACGGCGAGATTCGCCACATCCGCTGCCGTTCGATGCCGGTCTGGGACGATGCCGGCCGCGTGGTCCAGGTGGTCGGATTGAGCGAGGACATCACCGAAGAGAAACGCCTCGAGCAGCAGGCCGAGGAATCGTCGCGCGCGCAGCGCGACGCGCTGGTGCGCGAGGTGCACCACCGCATCAAGAACAACCTGCAGGGCGTCACCGGCATGCTGCGCAACTACGCGAACCAGCATCCAGAGGTGTCGGGCGTCATCAGCGAGGCGATCGCGCAGGTGCAGGCCGTGGCGATCATCTACGGCTTGCAGGGGCGGCCGGGCGCCGTCCGCGTCATGCTGGACGACATCCTGAAGGAGGTCGCGTCCGGCATCGGCCAGCTGATGCATCGCGTGGTCAAGTTCACCAGCGACGAGCACTACGTGAACTTCGGCGTCGTGGTCAGCGAACACGAGGCGGTGCCGGTGGCGCTGGTGCTCAACGAGATCGTCTTCAATGCCGCCAAGCATGCCGCCCCCAATGCCGAACTCGCCATCGACCTGAAGATCGACATCGCCAAGGAGCGCGCCTCGCTGACGGTCACCAATCCCGGCACGCTGAAGGGCGCGGGTGCTCGCAACGGTCCGCGCGGCGGCAGCGGGCTGAAACTGATCCATTCGCTGTTGCCGCGCCGGGGCGCCACCTTCGAACTCAACGAAAGCAAGGGCAGCGTGGTGGCGCGCCTCACGCTGGAACCGCCGATTGTGTCTTTGAAATGCTGAAAAGGGAGAACACCATGACGAACGCGACGCCGGAACTGAAGCGGCTGCTGCTGTTGGACGACGACCGGCTGGTTCTGGCCACCCTCGGGGAGGGGCTGCGTCAGGCCGGATACCACGTGACCACCGCGTCGTCGGTGGAAGAGGCGGAGGACATCCTGGCGGAAGGCGGCATCGAGCTGGCGATCCTCGACGTGCGGATGCCCGGCCTGTCGGGCATCGATCTGGCCTGGCGCATGCACGACGCCAACAGCGACGTGCCGTTCATCTTCCTCACCGCCTACAGCGACGAGGAACTCGTCGAGCAGGCTTCAGAGGCCGGCGCCATGGGCTACGTGGTCAAGCCGGCCGATCCGGACCGGCTGGTGCCCGCCATCGAGGCCGCCTTCGCCCGCGCCCACGAGGTGCGCAGGCTGCGCGAAACCGGCCGGCAGCTGCAGACCGCGCTCGACGCCGACCGCGACGTCTCGCTGGCCATCGGCATCATGATGGAGCGGCGCCGACTGAGCCGCCAGGAGGCGTTCGAGGTCCTGCGCAGCCAGGCGCGCGCCGAAAGGCGCAAGCTGATCGACCTGGCGCGCGAAGTGGTGCTCGCCGTCGAGAAGATCAACTTGATCTCGGTGTCCCCGGAGGCCCGTGGGCGCAAGCCGGAGGCCCGCGAAGCGCGGCGCGAGAAGAGCTAGTCAGGCGTTGCGGCGCGGCGCGGCGCGCGCATAGAACGCAGTCGTCGCGAACAGCGACAAGGCGAGGACGATCTCGGCGAGCGCCAGCCAGCGGCTCATCCCGTTCTCCGTCATCGCCCGCACTATGCCCTCCATCGCATAGACGAGCGACGGCAGGGAGGCCCACTGGTGGGTGTAGCGCCGTCCGCGCAGGATGCCGGGCAGCGCCGCCAGCAGCGGCAGGACCTTCAGCACCAGCGTCGAGCCGCCGGGACGCAAGGGCGCGAGGCGCCATTCCCAGGCGATGCCGAGCGCTATCAGCAGGAGAAGACTGGCGGCCGCGCCGCGATTGAGGAGTCGTGCCGGATGCATAGGCGGCTCCGTTAGAATCGGGCAATTATATGCGCTGGCTCCTCGCTCCCTTCCGTCTCGTCTTCCGCATCGTCCGGCGTTTCTCCTCCGAGCGCCTGGCGCAGACCGCCGCGGCGCTCAGTTTCGCGACGCTGCTGGCCCTCGTGCCGATGATCGCGGTCGCCATCGGCCTGTCGTCCCACTTCCCCTTCGGCGCGGGGATGAACGCGGCGCTGCAGAAGTTCCTGCTCGCCAATCTGCTGCCCGAGAAGGCGGGAACGGTGATCGCGAAATACCTTGGGCAGTTCGCTCGCCGCGCGGCGAGCGTGACGCTGTTCGGCCTGGTTGCGCTGGTCGTGACGGCCGTCATGCAGATGCTGACCATCGAGCACGCCTTCAACGCCATCTGGAAGGTCAAGGCGAAAAGGCCGTGGCTGCGGCGTCTCGCCATGCACCTGATCGCGCTGCTGCTGGGACCGCTGGTCTTCGGCGGCAGCCTCGCCGTCGTCAGCTTCGTCGCCGGCATATCGTTCGGTCTGGTCGACGAACCGTCGTGGGTGAGCGCCGCATTCTTCCGCGGCTTGTCGTTCGCCGTTACGGCGGGCTTCTTCGCCCTGCTGTACTGGGGCGTGCCGAACCGCTCCATCCCGCGCTGGCATGCCGTCGGCGGGGGTGTGTTCGCCGCGCTCGCCTTCGTCGCGATGCAGCGTCTCTTCGGCGTCTACATCGCGCATCTTCCGGCCTACACGGTCGTGTACGGGGCCTTCTCAGCGGTGCCGATCTTTCTCGCCTGGCTTTACCTCTCCTGGACCGTCATCCTCGCCGGCGCCTTGCTGGTCGCCGAATTGCCGGGCGCGGCGCGCGGCTGAAGCTTCGGCGCTTCAATAAGGGACGCGCGTCCGCTCGAATTCGAAGATCTCGATGCACGCGGTATGGAGCTGGAGGTGGCTCGCCGCGCATTCGGCGATCTGCAGGCGTCCCGACGATTCGTTGAGCAGGGTGAACGGGCCGGGGACGAACTGGCCGCGCGCGGTCAGCAAGGCTTCGCCGCGCTTGATGGCTGCGATCGGAGGCAGCAGCAGCGCGGGCAGCGGCTCGGCTTGGCCGTCGGCGCCGCGCCGCGCGATGCGCACGGCCTCCGCTTGCGGCGCCACCAGTTCGAGGCCCAGCTCGATGTGCTCCGGATTGTCGCTGCGCGCCCAGCGCACGATGCAGATGTTCCAGGGCTTGTCGGCGTCCTGGCGCAGGCCGATCGCGCTGCCGGCGACGAGGCCGGCGAGCGCCCCGGCCACGTGCATGATGGCGTAGCCGCTGGCGCTCTCGTTGAGCACCATCCATTCGCTGGCGGCGAGTTCGACCTCCGGCAGCGCCTGCTCCTGCCCGCTGCGCTGCCATAGGCGTCCGAGATTCGTGCACACCTGGACGCGATAGCCGTGGCGGCGGCGGTTCGTCTTGCGCGTGCGCGGACTCTCCCAATGCTCGGCGGCGCGCGTGAGGACGTCGCGATAGTCGGCGGAGAGCGCGTCGCCCGGCATTCCCAGCGATTCGGGTCGCTCGCCGCGGGCGAGCCGCGCCAGGTGCTCGCGCGCCACCCGGCTCATGTCGGCACAGCGAAAGTGGAGGGCGCCGGGCGTGGTCGCGCGCCGCCTCACGGTGGCGGTCGGCGCAAAGCCGTGGATCGCGTCCAGCCAGTAGTCGTCCTCGCCGGCCGCCGCCGCAGCCGGGCGGATCTCCACGGCGCCGGCGTGCCGCCGCAGATAGGCGGCGAGAAACGCGACCTCGCGCGGCGAGAATCCTTCCGGTTGCCCGGCAGCAAGAGCCAGCAGGATTTTCATGCGATCGATCGCTTCCGTTGCGGCTTTGTCCGCGCGATTTACGGCCATGCGATAGAGCCCTTCGGCCTGTATCCAGAAATCGGCGGCCGGCGTCGCGGAAACGAATTGGGCGACCTCGAATTCCTGCTGTAGGCTTTCCAGCCCCGCGGCGCAGACGCGGGACGGCGTCCGCGCGCGGCCCTTGAACTTCTCCGGCGGCGCCTCGCGCAGCGCCTTGAGATAGCCCGTCGCGATCCGGCGATGCACGCGCATCAGGCCGTGCGCGATGATCCGCAGGCGCTTGGGAATCGGCAAGGTGGCGTCGAGCAGCAGCGGCTTGATGGAGGCGCTGGCCAGCTTCGCACGCGCCTCGAAGAGTTCGAGAATCTTGATGTGCTGGAGCGGCGGGATGCCGAGGGCCGCGACGGCGGCGAGGTGCTTGCGCATCGGCGAAAGGTCGAGCAGCCGGTCGTCGGCCGGCGGCGCGCCGAGCCACGCCAGCGCATCCTGGAGCGCGGGAGGATAATGGATGCGGGATGGGGATCGGGCCATGGGCTATCGACGATTCTAGTAGAATCCGCCCTCCCGGAGGTTCCATGCGATTGCTTCGTCATAGCCTGCTGTTCGTGTTCCTTGCCGCCTGGCTGGCAGGCGCGATCGCGGCCGATGCGGACCGGTTCTTCGATCCGAGCCTCGGCGATTTTGCCGAGGAGCTGAAGGCCGTGCGGAAGGCCGGCAAGCAGGGCGTGCTGCTGATGTTCGAGATGGAGGGCTGCCCCTACTGCAAGCGCATGCGCCGGGAGGTGCTGAGCCGCGACGACGTGCAGGCGTACTTCCACAAGCATTTCGCGACCTTCAGCGTCGACGTCCTCGGCAGCCAGCCGGTGACCGACTTCTGGGGCGCGCCGATGACCGAGAAGGCCTTCGCGCGATCGCTCAAGGTCAGCGGCACGCCCACCTTCATCGTCATCGGCCCCGATGGTCGCGAGTTGGCCCGCCTGGGCGGCGCCACCAAGGATGCCGAGGAATTCATGCAGTTCGGCCGCTATGTCGCGGACGGTTATTACAAGACGCAATCGCCGCAGCAGTTTTACCCCGCAGCGAAATCCTGGAAGAAGCCATGACGAAATCCGACAAGCCCATCGCCGCCGCCGACCGCCTGATCGTCGCGCTCGACGTTCCCGAAGCCGAAGCGGCGAAGGCGCTGGTGACGCAGCTCGGCGACGCCGTCGGCTTCTACAAGATCGGCCTCGAGCTGTTCATGGCCGGTGGCTATTTCGAGCTGCTCGATTGGCTGGTGAAGCAGCGGAAGAAAGTCTTCGTCGACCTCAAGTTCTTCGACGTGCCGGAGACGGTGCGGTCCGCCGTGCGCGCGCTGTCGGGCAGCGGCGCCACCTTCGCCACCGTACACGGCAACCAGGCGATCATGGAAGCGGCCGCCAAGGACAAGGGCGACCTGAAGATCCTGGCGGTGACCGTGCTCACCAGCCTCGATCGCGGCGATCTCGACGATCTCGGTTTCGATTGCGACGTCGAGAAGCTGGTGCTCTCGCGCGCGCGGCGCGCGCTGCAGACAGGCGTGGACGGCATCGTTTCGTCGGGCCTCGAGGCGCCGATGATCCGCCGCGAACTCGGGCAGAAGCTGCTCGTCGTCACGCCCGGCATCCGTCCCGTGGAGAACAAGCCGGTCGACGACCAGAAGCGCACGGTCGACGTCGCCCAGGCGTTCGAGAACGGTGCCGACTACATCGTCGTGGGCCGGCCGATCCGCCAGGCGCCCGACCCCCGTGCGGCGGCCCAGGCGGTGCAGCGCACGATTGCCGAAATCTTCCAATAAATCAATTTACCGCGTATAATCCGCGCCTTTTCCGGCTGGCGCCATCGGGTGCCGGTCTTCTTCGAAATCCGGTTTTCTGAATTCAAGGAACGACGCATGGTTGTCATTCGTCTCGCCCGCAGCGGCGCCAAGAAGCGCCCCTTCTACAACATGGTTGTGACCGACTCGCGCAATCGCCGCGACGGCCGCTTCGTCGAGCGCATCGGCTTCTACAATCCGGTGGCCGCCGCCAACGAAAACGGCCTGGTGGTCAACGCCGAGCGCCTCGCCTACTGGCAAGGCCAGGGCGCCCAGCTGTCGCCGACCGCGGCGCGCCTGGTCAAGGGCCTCGCCAAGAAGGCCGCCTGAAGGGCAGAAACACGCCGGGCCGCCCCAAGTGTTTCCGCCCCCTGGGGGGAG
>DAIDAU010000109.1 GCA_027310465.1 Rhodocyclaceae bacterium | reverse complement strand
GGATATAGTTGATCAAAACGGTCGGGTATTAATGATTCGGCCGACCGTTGTTTGAGCGAGAAAGGACAATCATGAGACTGACCACCAAAGGACGTTTCGCCGTAACCGCGATGATCGACCTGGCGCTGCGCCAGCACGAAGGACCAGTGACGCTGGCCGGCATCGCCGAGCGCCAAAGCATTTCCCTTTCCTACCTGGAGCAGCTGTTCGGCAAGCTGCGCCTCCAGCAGCTGGTGGCCAGCGTGCGCGGGCCCGGCGGCGGCTACTGCCTGGCCAAGCCGATGAGCGCGATCTCCGTCGCCGACATCATCCGCGCGGTCGACGAGCCGCTCGACGCGACGAACTGCGGCGGCAAGCGCAACTGCCACGACGACCAGCTCTGCATGACGCACCAGCTCTGGACCAACCTGAACGCGCGCATGTTCGAGTACCTGAGCTCCGTGAGCCTGGCCGAACTGGTGAAGCAGCAGCGTCCGGACGACGTGCCCGAGCTCTCCGCCGACCAGCGCCCGGCGCGCCGCACGCGCCGCAGCATCTCGCTGGCCGTCGCCGTCTGAGCGCACTCCGCGCCCGCCGATGTTCGCGCCCGTCTATCTCGACTACAACGCCACGACGCCCGTCCTGGACGAAGTCCGGGACGCCATGCTGCCGCATTTCTCGCAGCGCTACGGCAACGCGTCGAGCCGTCACGAGTACGGCCGCGCGGCGCGGCTGGCGGTCGATACGGCGCGCGAGCGCGTGGCGGCCGCGGTGGGCGCCCATCCGACCGAAGTGGTTTTTACCAGCGGCGGCTCCGAAGCGAACAACCTGTTCGTCCGGGGCGCCGCGGCGTGCCTGAAGCCGGGGACGATCGCCATCTCGGCGATCGAGCACCCGTGCGTGCGCGAGCCGGCGCGCCTGCTCGCGCGGCGCGGCTGGTCGCTGCACGAGGTGGCGGTCGATCGCGCGGGACGCGTGCGCAGCGACGACTTCGACCGTGCCCTGGCCAAGCGGCCGGCCCTGCTGTCGATCATGCTGGCCAACAACGAAACGGGAGTGATCCAGGACGTCGCGGCGCTGGCGCAGCGCGCCAAGCCCAGCCGCGGCTGGTTCCACAGCGACGCCGTGCAGGCGCTCGGCAAGATCCTGGTGAACTTCCGCGCGCTCAATGAGGCCGGCGTGCACGCGCTGACCGTTTCCTCGCACAAGATCGGCGGACCGAAAGGCGCCGCGGCGCTGGTGCTCGACAAGCGCGTCGAGATCGAGCCGCTGGTCGCCGGCGGCGGCCACGAGCGCGGCCTGCGCTCGGGCACCGAGAACGTCCCGGCCATCGTCGGCTTCGGCGTCGCATGCGAACTCGCGGCGCGTCAGGTTTACGACAATGCGACGCGACTTACTCGCCTCCAGGCGATGCTCGAAGGAGGCCTCGTCGCGCAGGGCGCGACGATCTTCGGCCTCGGTGCGGAACGCCTGCCCAACACGATCTACTTTGCCCTGGAAGGTGTCGACGGCGAGACGCTGGTCGGCCAGCTCGACCGCGCCGGCTATGCCGTGGCGAGCGGCGCCGCCTGTTCGAGCGCCAACCCCGAGCCCTCGCACGTGCTGCTCGCCATGGGCGTTGCGCCCGAGCTGGCGCGCGGCGCGGTGCGCGTCAGCCTGGGCCGGGACAGCACGGCCGAGATGGTGGACGGATTCCTGCTAGTGCTCAACGAAAAATTACGCCAGCTGCGCGGCTTCACCGCGCTGGCTGCCTGACGACAATCCCCTGGAGCGAACCCAAGATGCTGAAGCTACCGATCTATCTCGACTACTCGGCGACGACGCCGGTCGACCCGCGCGTCGCGGAGAAAATGATTCCCTACCTCGTCGAGAAGTTCGGCAACCCCGCATCGCGCTCGCACCCCTTCGGCTGGGAAGCCGAGAAGGCCGTCGAGGAGGCGCGCGAGCAGGTGGCGCAACTGGTGAACTGCGACGCCAAGGATATCATCTGGACCTCCGGCGCGACCGAGTCGAACAACCTCGCCATCAAGGGCGCGGCGAACTTCTACGGCCCGACCAAGGGCAAGCACATCATCACCGTCGCGACCGAGCACAAGGCCGTGCTCGACACCGTCAAGGAACTCGAGCGCCACGGCTTCGAGGCGACGTATCTGACGCCGCAGGAGAACGGACTCGTCAAGCTCGACGACTTCAAGGCCGCCATCCGCAAGGACACCGTGCTGGCCTCGGTGATGGCGGTCAATAACGAGATCGGCGTGATCCAGCCGATCGAGCAGATGGGCGAGATCTGCCGCGAAGCCGGCGTCATCTTCCATGTCGATGCGGCGCAGGCCACCGGCAAGATGCCGATCGATTTGCAGAAGCTCAAGGTCGACCTGATGTCCTTCTCGGCGCACAAGACCTACGGCCCCAAGGGGATCGGCGCGCTGTACGTGCGCCGCAAGCCGCGCATCCGCCTCGAAGCGCAGATGCACGGCGGCGGCCACGAGCGCGGCATGCGCTCGGGCACCCTGGCGACCCACCAGATCGTCGGCATGGGCGAAGCCTTCCGCATCGCGCGCGAGGACATGGCGACGGAAAACGAGCGCATCCGCCTGCTGCGCGACCGCCTGCTGCGCGGCGTGCAGGACATCGAGGAAACTTTCGTCAACGGCGATCTCGACCAGCGCGTGCCGCACAACCTCAACGTCAGCTTCGCCTACGTCGAGGGCGAGTCGCTGATGATGGCGATCAAGGACATCGCGGTATCGTCCGGCTCGGCCTGCACCTCGGCGAGCCTCGAGCCGTCCTACGTGCTGCGGGCCCTGGGCCGTTCCGACGAACTGGCGCACAGCTCGATCCGCTTCACGCTCGGCCGCTTCACCACGGCCGAGGAAATCGATTTCACCGTCAAGCTGCTGCACGAGAAGCTGGCCAAGCTGCGCGAGCTGTCGCCCTTGTGGGACATGTACAAGGAAGGCATCGATTTGAACACCGTCCAGTGGGCGGCGCACTGATCCAGAAGGGAACCTGATATGTCATACAGCACCAAGGTCATCGACCACTACGAGCATCCGCGCAACGTCGGCTCCTTCGCCAAGGAAGACGAGGACGTCGGCACCGGCATGGTCGGCGCGCCCGCCTGCGGCGACGTCATGAAGCTGCAGATCAAGGTCAACAAGGAAGGCGTCATCGAGGACGCCAAGTTCAAGACCTACGGATGCGGCTCGGCCATCGCGTCGAGCTCGCTCGTCACCGAATGGGTCAAGGGCAAGACCGTCGACCAGGCGCTGGACATCAAGAACACGCAGATCGCCGAGGAGCTGGCGCTGCCGCCGGTGAAGATCCATTGCTCGATCCTGGCCGAGGACGCCATCAAGGCGGCCGTGGCCGACTACAAGAAGAAGCACGGAGCCTGATCATGTCTGTCACTCTCTCCGAACGCGCCGCCGAGCACGTCTCCAAGTTCATCGCCAAGCGCGGCAAGGGCATCGGCATCCGCCTGGGCGTCAAGACCTCGGGCTGCTCGGGCATGGCCTACAAGCTCGAGTTCGCCGACGCGGCCGAGCCCGACGACGTCATCTTCGAGAGCCACGGCCTCAAGGTCCTGGTCGACCCGAAGAGCCTGCCCTACATCGACGGCACCGAACTTGACTTCGCCAAGGAAGGCCTCAACGAAGGCTTCAAGTTCAACAATCCGAACGTCAAGGATCAGTGCGGCTGCGGCGAGAGCTTCAACGTCTGATGGAAGCCCTCGATCCCGGCTTCGCCGGGAAGGATCATTTCGCGCTGTTCGGCCTGCCGCGTCGCTACGCGGTGGACGGGGACCGGCTCGATCATCTGTTCCGCGACCTGCAGGCGCGCGTGCACCCGGACAAGCACGCGCACCGCTCGGAGGCGGAACGCCGCGTCGCCATGCAATGGGCGACGCAGGTCAACGAGGCCTATCAGGCGCTGCGCGATCCGCTCAAGCGCGCGCGCTATCTGCTGCACCTGACCGGCCATGATCCGCAGATCGAGACGAACACGGCGATGCCGCCCGAATTCCTGATGGAGCAGATGGAATTGCGCGAAGCGGTCGCGGAGTCGCAGGCCGCCGGCAACGTCGATCACCTCGACGGACTGCATCGCCGCCTGCGCAGGGAGATGGCGGCGCAGCACGAGCGCCTGCGCGAGGCGCTCGACGACCGGCAGGATTACCCGGGCGCGGCCGAGACGGTGCGCCAGCTGATGTTCCAGGAGAAACTGCTGCACGAAATCGATGCGGCGCTCGAAGCCACGGACGCTTGAACACCGCTCCGTCGGGGACAAACGAAAAGAAGAGATGGCACTACTACAAATCACGGAACCCGGCGAATCGACTGCGCCCCACGAACATCGGCTCGCCATCGGCATCGATCTCGGCACCACCAACTCGCTCGTCGCTTCCGTGCGCAGCGGCATGGCGGTGGTGCTCAACGACGAACTCGGGCGGCCGCTGCTGCCTTCCGTCGTTCACTACGACCACGACGGGCATGTCGAGGTCGGCTACAAGGCGCAGGCGGATCAAGCCGTCGACCCGAAGAACACCATCGTCTCGGTCAAGCGCTTCATGGGCCGCGGCCTCAAGGACATCGCGCATATCGAGTCCATGCCTTACGAGTTCGTCGAAGGCGAGGGTATGGTCAAGCTGCGCACGGCGCAGGGCGTCAAGTCGCCCGTCGAGGTTTCGGCCGACATCCTCAGGGCGCTGCGCGAGCGCGCCGAAGCGGGTCTCGGCGGACAGATCACCGGCGCGGTCATCACCGTGCCCGCCTATTTCGACGACGCCCAGCGCCAGGCGACCAAGGATGCCGCGCGGCTCGCCGGCCTCGCCGTGCTGCGCCTGCTCAACGAGCCCACTGCGGCGGCGATCGCCTACGGCCTCGACAACGCCGCCGAAGGCATCTACGCCGTCTACGACCTCGGCGGCGGCACCTTCGACATCTCGATCCTCAAGCTCGCCAAAGGCGTATTCCAGGTGCTGTCCACCGGCGGCGACTCGGCCCTGGGCGGCGACGACTTCGACCACCGCATCTTCTGCTGGATCATCGAGGAAGCCCAGTTGATGCCGGTGTCGCCG
>DAIDAU010000104.1 GCA_027310465.1 Rhodocyclaceae bacterium | reverse complement strand
CCGACGACCGCGACGGTCTGGCCGGGCGGAATCGCGAAGTCGACGTCGAACAGCACCTGGCGCTTGGGATCGTAGTGGAAGCCGACGTGCTCGAAGCGCACGGCGCAGGCGCCGTTGCGCGGCAGCTCGCGCGCGTCGGGCGCGTCCTGGATCTCGCGGTGCTGCTCGAGCAGCGCGAACAGCCGCTCGATGTCGGTCAGCGACTGGCGGATCTCGCGATAGAGCACGCCGAGATGGTTGAGCGGCATGTAGAGCTGGATCAGGTAGGCATTGACCAGCACGATGTCGCCGACCGTCATGCTGCCGGCGATGACGCCGACGGCGGCGCGCCACATCATCAGCGACACGCCGATGGCGATGATCAGCGCCTGGCCGAGGTTGAGGTAGGACAGCGACACCTGGCTCTTCACCATGGCGCGCTCCCACTTCTTCATGTGCTCGTCGTAGCGCTCGGCCTCCCAGCGCTCGTTGTTGAAGTACTTGACGGTCTCGTAGTTGAGCAGGCTGTCGATGGCGCGCACGTTGGCGGCCGAGTCGAGCTCGTTGGCCTGGCGGCGGATCAGCGTGCGCCAGTTGGTGACCTTCACCGTGAAGCCGACGTAGCAGAACAGCACGATCGCGGTGATCAGCGCGAAGGTCCAGTCGTAGCGCGCGATCAGGATGCCGAGCACCAGCGCGATCTCGACCAGCGTCGGCACGATCGAGTAAATGGTGTAGCTGATCAGGCTGCCGACGGCGCGCGTGCCGCGCTCGATGTCGCGGGTGAGACCGCCCGTCTGGCGTTCGAGATGGAAGCGCAGCGAGAGCGAATGCAGGTGGCCGAAGACCTGGAGCGCGATGGTGCGCTGGGCGCGCTGCGTCACCTTGGCGAAGACGATCTCGCGCAGCTCGGTGAACATCGCGGTGGAGAAGCGCAAGGTGCCGTAGGCGCCGAGCAGGCCGAGCGGCACCAACAGGTATGCCTGCTCCTTCGGCAGCGTGAAGGCGTCGATGATCTGCTTGAAGACCAGCGGAACGGCGACGTTGGCGAGCTTGGCGGCGATCAGGAAGCCGAGCGCGAGAACGACGCGCCACTTCCATTCGAGCAGGTAGGGCAGCAGGGTCTTGACGGTTTCCCAGTCGCGCCGTTCGGAGGCGTCCGGGGCGGGAAGGGCATGGGTGGCGAAGCCGCGTCTCATGCGCGAATTGTAGCAAGCGGCCCGCTTCCTCCCGCGGCGCGAGGGGCTCAAGACCCCTGGCGGAGTGCGCTTAACGGCCGGCCGGGCTCGAGCAGGTCGTTGAACAGGCGTCGCCATGGCCGCGGCCGCCGTCGCCGCCCGGAGCAGGCGCCGGCCGCCCTTGGCGGTTGAATCTCGCGGTTCTACACCGGCCGCCGATTCACCTCAACCGTCACATGCACCAGCTCCTCATGCACGGAAAGCGCTTCCCGCACCGCATCCGGCGTGACGTACGGATCGCTGGTGACCAGCCCGACGATGCACGCATAGCGCCGCTTGCCGACGCGCCAGACGTGGAGGTCGGCGATGCGCGTCGTCGCGCCCCAGCCGGCGTGCTGCTGGATCGCGGCGCATATCTCGTCGGTGACGGGGTGATCCATTTCGCGGTCGAGCAGGATCAGGCCGGTGTCGCGGATCAGGCTGCGCGCCCAGAGGGCGACGATGGCGGCGCCGACGATGCCCATGAGCGGGTCGAGACGCGTCCAGCCTAAGACCATGCCGCCGGCCAGCGCGAGGATGGCGAGGACCGAGGTGGCGGCGTCGGTGAGGACATGGACGTAGGCCGCCTTGAGATTGAGATCGTGGTGGTGCGGATGGTCGTGCCCGCCATGCGCGTGATCGTGCTCGTGCCCATGCTCGTGCGCGTGGCCGAGAATCGCCGCGCAGACGATGTTCACCGCCAGGCCGAGCACGGCGACCACCATCGCCTCGACGAAGTGGATCGGCTGCGGGTCGTAGAGCCGCTCGAGAGAGCTGATCACCATCCAGGCGGCGATGCCGATCAGGAACAGCGCGCTGGAGAAGCCGGCCAGCACCTCGATCTTCCAGGTGCCGAAGGCGAAGCGCGGATCGCGCGCGTAGCGGCGCGAGGCCATGTAGGCGACCGCGGCCAGTCCGATGGCGAGCGCGTGCGAGCTCATGTGCCAGCCGTCGGCGAGCAGCGCCATGGAGTTGTACCACCAGCCGGCGACGATCTCGACGACCATCATCGCGGCGGTGATCGCCATCACCAGGCGCGTGCCGCGCTCAGCCGCGACGTTGGCCTCCTCGAAGATGTGAGGATGGGTCCAGGGCGAAACGTCTGCCGCGAAGTCTTCGTCCGCCATCAGAGCGTCCCGCCGGCATCGACGGCGATCGGCACCGGGCACGCCTCCATCAATCGAGCCCGGCCCTGCCGGTGACCGCGCCCTTGTCGATCCAGAGCAGCAGCTGCGCGCCGCCGTAGAGCGCGGCGAAGACGAAGATCGCGATGAGGGCCTTGGCCCAGGTGGGAAGCTTGTTCATCGTGTCGGTACTCCTTGTGTCGTATTATCTCCGCTAAACCCGCCAAGGAGGGAACGATGACGCCCGATATGCTGATGACGCAGATCGCGTCGCTGGATGCGACGGACTGGATCTTCCTGATCATGCTGTCGCTGCCTCCGCTGTTCGTCCTCTGGTCCAAGCGCGTGCATGGCAGCAGGAAGGTGCTCTGGTTCGTGCTGACGAGCCTGTTCTCCTGGCTCGCCTATGTGGCCTTCGTGATCGCCACGCGCGACAAGCGGGACTCCTCGATGCGCCCGGACTGAAGCGTCCGGGGACAAAGGATTCCGTCTCCATCCGCCGGCTCGATGGCTGGCGGAAACGCCCGGTTCAGAGATCGGCGAGCGGCTTGTGCGCGAAGGATCCACAGCTGCGAGCCGGAAACGCCGCACTTCTGCTCGACCTGGCGGAAGCGCCGGGCGGCTTCACGATACTGCCGGGCCGCTCGCTGATCGAAGGCCTGGAATAGGCCACGCAGCCCGACGCCTCGGGCAAGCGGCTGCGGCGCGGCGGACTGACCGCGCCGGCGTCCGCCGCGGCGCGCCGCCGGTAGATGCGGCCTTAGCCGGCCGCGGAAGTCCCGATCGCTCCCGGGTCGCCGGATTTCACCACCAGCACGGCGCAGTCGAGCCCGCCGACGACGCGGTCGACGACGCTGCCGGCGATGATGCGCGACAGCCCCTTGCCGCGATGGCTGCCGACGACGACGAGATCGGCGTCGAGCTCCTGCGCGGCGCGCAGGAT
>DAIDAU010000313.1 GCA_027310465.1 Rhodocyclaceae bacterium | reverse complement strand
CGGTGCGTCCGAGGCCCACGCCAGGCCGGCGAGCCACAGTAGGCAGAGGGTGATCGCTGTTTTCATCGCTGCTCCTTCACGTGGAGGGGCCGAAGCATAACAGCAGGCTCGACGCGAAAGCCAACTTCAAGGCATAATGCGTCCCGATTGTCGGGAGAGAGCGGCTCGCACATCGACGAGACCGCCGCCGAAGGCGCAACCGCCCGGGAACCGCTCAGGCAAAAGGACCGACGACGCAGGGAAAATCTGGAGAGCGACGGAATCGCTTCGATTCCGTCCACCGACGGGGCAGCCGGCACATCATGCCGGTAATCTCTCAGGTTCATGGACAGATGGGCGCACTGCTCGCGCGGTACGCCCATTTGCCTTGGCGCGAAAATGCGCGAGCTAACGGACGCAAGTCCATGATCTCTGAGAGGGTTGCATGGCCAAACGCACGCCACTGTACGAAGCCCATGTCGCCGCCGGCGCGAAGATCGTCGATTTCGCCGGCTGGGACATGCCGATCAACTACGGATCGCAGATCGAAGAGCACCACAAGGTGCGCAAGGACTGCGGCATGTTCGACGTCTCGCACATGCGCGCCGTCGACGTCACGGGCAAGGATGCCCAGCCGTTCCTGCGGAAACTCTTCGCCAACGACGTCGGCAAGCTGACGATTCCCGGCAAGGCGCTCTACTCCTGCATGCTGAAGGAAGACGGCGGCGTCATCGACGACCTCATCGCCTACTACTTCGCGCCCGAGCGTTATCGCGTCGTCGTCAACGCCGGCACCGCGGACAAGGACCTGGCGTGGATGCGGCAGCAGGCCGCCTCCTTCGACGTGACGATCGCAGACCGTCCCGAGCTCGCGATGATCGCCATCCAGGGCCCCAACGCGCGCGAGCACTTCTGGACCGCCTTTCCCGCCGGCCGCGCGCGCACCGTGCTGCTGCAGCCCTTCCAGGCCGTCGAGTGGGACGGCTGGCTGGTCGCGCGCACGGGCTACACCGGCGAGGACGGCTTCGAGATCACGCTGCCCGCGGCGCAGGCCATGGCCGTGTGGAACAAGCTGAAGGATGCCGGCGTAGCGCCGATCGGGCTGGGCGCGCGCGACACGCTGCGCCTCGAAGCCGGCATGAACCTCTACGGCCTGGACATGGACGAGAGCCAGAACCCGCTCGAATCCGGCCTCGGCTGGACCATCGACCTCAAGGACCCGAAGCGCGACTTCATCGGCCGCCAGGCGCTCGCGGCATTGCAGCCGGCGCGCCAGTTCGTCGGCCTGGTGCTGCTCGACCGCGGCGTGCTGCGCTCGCACCAGAAGGTGTTCGCGCCGCAGGGCGAAGGCGAAACCACCAGCGGCTCGTTCTCGCCGACCAGCAACAAGTCGATCGCGCTCGCGCGCCTGCCGGTCGGCGTCGAGCTCGGCGACACCGTCGAAGTCGAGATCCGCGACAAACGCCTGCAAGCCAAAGTCGTCAAACCCACATTCGCCCGCAACGGCAAAGCCATGATCTGAAGGAGAACAACAATGAGCATTCCCGCAAAACTCAAGTACACCGCCACCCACGAGTGGGCCGCCAAGAACGCCGCCGGCACGATCACCGTCGGCATCACCGACCACGCCCAGGAAGCCCTCGGCGACATCGTGTTCCTCGAACTGCCGGAAGCCGGCCGCCAGGTGAAGGCCGGCCAGGAATGCGCCGTGGTCGAATCGGTCAAGGCCGCCTCCGACATCTACGCGCCCATCGCCGGCGAGATCGTCGAAGCCAACACGCCGGCCGTCGACGCGCCCGAGTCCGTGAACAAGGACGCCTACGGCACCTGGCTGTTCAAGATCAAGCCGAGCAACCCGTCCGAATACGACGGCCTGCTCGATGCCGCCGCCTACGAGAAAGTCGCCGCCGAACACTGAACGATGACTGCCGCCATGCCTCCCCACCTGCCGCTCGCCGCGCTCGAGCAGCACGACGAATTCCTTTCCCGCCACATCGGCCACGACGGCTACGAGACGGCCGCGATGCTGGCGACCGTGAAAGCCGCCAGCCTCGACGAGCTGATCGGGCAGACCGTGCCCGCCGCGATCCGCCTGTCGCAGCCGCTGCCGCTCGCAGGGCCGCAGCGCGAGCACGAGGCATTGGCGCGACTCAAGGCGATCGCCTCGAAGAACGCGCTGAGGAAATCCCTCATCGGCCTCGGCTACTACGACACGCTGCTGCCGAAGGTTGTCTTGCGCAACGTGCTGGAGAACCCCGGCTGGTACACGGCCTACACGCCCTACCAGGCCGAGATCGCGCAGGGCCGCCTCGAGGCGCTGCTCAACTACCAGCAGATGGTGATCGACCTCACCGGCATGGAACTGGCGAACGCCTCGCTGCTCGACGAGGCGACCGCGGCGGCGGAGGCGATGACGACGGCGCGGCGCGTCTCGAAGTCGGCCTCCAACGCCTTCTTCGTCGACGCCGACTGCTTCCCGCAGACCATCGACGTGGTGAAGACGCGCGCCGGCTTCTTCGGCTACGAGCTGGTCTTGGGCCCGGCCGCGGAGGCGGCCAAGCACGACGTCTTCGGCGCCCTGCTCCAGTACCCCAACCAGCGCGGCGAAGTCGCCGATCTCACCGAGACGATCGCGGCACTGAAGGCCAAGGGCGCGGTCACCGCCGTCGCCACCGACCTGATGGCGCTGGTGCTGCTCAAGTCGCCCGGCGCGATGGGCGCCGACATCGCCCTCGGCTCGAGCCAGCGCTTCGGCGTGCCGATGGGCTTCGGCGGCCCGCACGCCGCCTTCTTCGCCTGCAAGGACGAGCACAAGCGTTCGGTGCCGGGACGCATCATCGGCGTCTCCGTCGACGCGCGCGGCCAGCGCGCCCTGCGCATGGCCCTGCAGACGCGCGAGCAGCACATCCGCCGCGAGAAGGCCAACTCCAACATCTGCACCTCGCAGGTGCTGCTCGCCAACATGGCCGGCATGTACGCCGTCTATCACGGCCCGCAGGGACTGCGCACCATCGCCGGACGCATCCACCGCCTGGCCGGCATCCTGGCCGAGGGCCTCAAGCAGGCGGGCGTGAAGGTGCTGACGCAGCGCTACTTCGACACGCTGCACGTCGAGACGAAGGCGGATGTACCCGGCTACAACCTGCGCCTCGTCTCCGCCAACGTGCGCGGCATCTCGCTCGACGAGAAGACCACGCGCGAAGACGTCGCGGCGCTGCTGAAGGCCATCACCGGCAAGGAAGCCGACATCGACGCGCTCGACGCCAAGGCTGCGGCCAACAGTCCGCTCGCCGGCCCTGATGGCGACCTGAGGCGCAGCGACGCGATCCTCTCGCACCCCGTGTTCAACCGCTACCACACCGAACACGAGATGCTGCGCTATCTGAAGAAGCTGCAGAACCGCGACCTCGCGATGGACCACTCGATGATCTCGCTGGGCTCGTGCACCATGAAGCTCAACGCGACCAGCGAGATGATCCCGATCACCTGGCCCGAGTTCACCGACATGCATCCGTTCGCGCCGCTAGCCCAGGCGGGCGGCTACCTGGAACTCATCGGCACGCTGACCGAGCACCTCAAGGCGGTCACCGGCTTCGATGCCATCTGCATGCAGCCGAACTCCGGCGCCCAGGGCGAATACGCCGGCCTCGTCTCGATCCGCCGCTACCAGGCGGCGAACGGCCAGGGCCACCGCGACATCTGCCTGATCCCGAAGTCGGCGCACGGCACCAACCCGGCCACCGCGCACATGTGCGGCCTCACGGTCGTCGTCGTCGATTGCGACGACAGCGGCAACGTCGACGTCGCCGACCTCAAGGCGAAGATCGCCGAGCACCAGGACCATCTCTCGTGCCTGATGATCACCTACCCGTCGACGCACGGCGTCTTCGAGGAAGCGATCAAGGACATCTGCGCCGCGGTGCACGAAGCCGGCGGCCAGGTCTACATGGATGGCGCCAACCTCAACGCGCAGGTCGGCCTCACCTCGCCCGCGACGATCGGCGCCGACGTCAGCCACATGAACCTGCACAAGACCTTCGCCATCCCGCACGGCGGCGGCGGGCCCGGCATGGGACCGATCGGCCTCAAGGCCCATCTCGCGCCCTACGCCCCGAACCACGCGGTGCAGCAGGTGCCCGGCCCGAACGCAGGCCAGGGTGCGGTATCGGCCGGTCCCTGGGGCTCGGCGGCGATCCTGCCGATCTCGTGGATGTACATCGCCATGCTCGGCGGCGAAGGCCTGACGCTCGCCACCAAGACGGCGATCCTCAACGCCAACTACGTCGCCGCGCGCCTCAACGCCCACTATCCCGTGCTCTACGCCGGCGCGCACGGCCGCGTCGCGCACGAGTGCATCCTCGACGTTCGCGCGATCAAGGCGGCCACTGGCATCGCCGAGATCGACATCGCCAAGCGCCTGATGGACTACGGCTTCCACGCGCCGACGGTGAGCTTCCCGGTCGCCGGCACGCTGATGGTCGAGCCCACCGAATCGGAATCGAAGGCCGAGCTCGACCGCTTCTGCGACGCGCTGATCGCCATCCGCGACGAAATCCGCAAGATCGAAGCGGGCACCTGGCCGCGCGACGACAACCCGCTGAAGCGCGCGCCGCACACGCAGGCCGATCTCGCCGATCCGGAATGGAATCGCTCCTACACACGCCAGGAAGCCTGCTTCCCGCTGCCGTGGGTGGCGGAGAACAAGTTCTGGCCGTCGGTGAATCGGATCGACGACGTTTACGGCGATCGGAATCTGTTCTGTTTCTGTCCGCCGGTGGAGTAACGGGTCGGACGTCAGGCGCGCCGGAGCGCGGGTGGAAGCGTAACCCGGCCGAAAAGCCGGGACGAGGTGTTCGCGTTGACCGATTTGGCGTTCCTCAGCCCATGAGGCCAACGCGAATACCTCGTCCCGGCCCCGCTCCCAAAGATCAGGCAAAATGCAATGACTGAGACTCGCGGAGCAAACATGACCACCTACCTGATCCTCACCGCCATCGGCGACGACCGCCCCGGCCTCGTCGGCGAACTGGCCGCCGCGATTTCCGCGCACGGCGGCAACTGGCTCGAGTCCTCGATGTCGCACCTGTCGGGCAAGTTCGCGGGGATCGTGAAGGTCGCCGTCACGCCCGACCAGGCGGAAGAACTGAAGGCCGCGCTGGCCAAGCTTTCCGGCTTGAAGGTGACGAGCGAATCCTCGACGGTCGCCGAAGCGGCCAAGGGGCGCCGCCTCAAGCTCTCGCTCGTCGGCCACGACCGCATCGGCATCGTGCGCGAAGTCTCGCAAGTGCTCGCGCGCCACGCCGTCAACGTCGAGGAACTGACGACGCGGACCTCGAGCGCACCGATGTCGGCCGAAATCCTGTTCCACGCCGATGCCGAGCTGCTGGCCGGCGCCGAGCTCGACGCGCGGGCTCTCGCCGCCGAGCTCGAACGCATCTCCGACGACCTGATGGTCGACATCGCGCTGGACGAAGCCTTGAAGTGAGCTTGAAGGAAGTGCGCATGCCGAGGTTTCCCGAGTGCTGGGAAACCTGCGGCAACTGCGCGAACGGCGAGGTGTTCATCCTCGAGGTGCACGTGAAGCCGGGCGACGTGCTGCGCGCCGACGACAACCTGATCACGCTCGAGACCGGCAAGGTCGCTCTCGATATCCCGAGTCCCTATGCCGGCGCCGTCGTCGAGGTGCTGGTGAGCGAGAACCAGCCGATCGCCGAAGGCGCGCTCATCGCGATCCTCGACGAGACTCCCTAGCCCGAGGCGGCCGCCGTCCCGACGCGAGCCGGGTTGAGCCGCGGATGCGTCTCCTCGCCGAGGATCGCGAGGCCGAGGCCGGACATCGCCATGGCGGCGGCGACGAACCAGAAGGCGCCTTCCACCGAGTGGCTGGACGCCGCGGCAAGGCCGAGTCCCAGGGCGCCGATACCGTAGCCGAGGTCGCGCCAGAAGCGATAGGTGCCGATGGCCGATGCGCGCCAATGCGGCGCCGAGATGTCGGCCACGGCCGCCGACAGGTTCGGGTACAGCATCGCCATGCCCACGCCCGAGACGGCCGCCGCGAAGGACCACCATGCCGAGCCCTCGCCCAGCAGCATCAGCGCCACGCCGGCGCCGCAGACCCACATGCCGCCGACGTTGAGCTTCTGCCGGCCCCAGTGGTCGGAGAGCCGGCCGGTGATCAGCTGGGCGCCGCCCCAGGTGAAGCCATAGACGCCGACGATCCAGCCGATGCCCGGCAGCGAGACGCCCTTGCCGTAGAGGAACACCGGGTAGAACACCCAGATCAGCGCGTCGACGAACTTCTCGACCAGGCCGGCCTGGCAGACGGCGAAGAAGCGGCGATCGCGCCAGGTCACCAGCGTGAAGATCTCGCGCGTCGACGGCTTGGCCGACACGCCGGCCGGATAGCGCGGATGCAGCGTGGCGCCGTTGGTCGCCGCCATGGGCTTTTCCTTGCGGGCCCACGGCAGCGTGTCCTTCACGAACAGCGCCGTCGTCAGCGTCGCCAGTCCGATGACGGCGAGGCCGAACACCAGCAAGCCCAGGCGCGGCCCGAACTGGTTGGCGAGATAGCCGGTCGCGATGCCGGCGACGGCGACGCCGATGTAGCCGGAGAACTCGTTGAAGCCGATGGTCAGGCCGCGCTGGTCGGGGCGCGTGAGATCGAGCTTGGCGGTCTGCGTCATCGACCAGGTGAAGCCCTGGTTCACGCCGAGCAGCAGCGTCGCCGCGACGATCCAGTCCCACGACGGCGCGAAGTAGATCATCAGCGGGATCGGAATCGCCGTGACCCAGCCGAGCAGCAGGACGCGGCGCCGGCCCCACGATTCGGCCAGGCGCCCGGCGACGAAGTTGAGCGCGCCCTTGACGAAGCCGAAGCCGACGACGAAAGCCACCAGCAGCGGGAACGAGCCGCGCGGCACGCCGAACTCGCTCTCGGCCAGCGCGGGCACCACCGTGCGCATCATGCCGATCGTCATGCCGACCAGCAGCACCTGGAACAGCTGGTGCAGGAACTGGCCGAGGTTGACCCGGATGCCGTGCCGGATCTCGATCTCCGGCGCCATCTTCAGATTCCCAGGTTCGCCGCGACCATGCGGTCCATCTCGGCCGGACGCGGCGGAATGTCCTTGACGAGCGTTTCGACGAAGGCGTCGCGCTCCATCGACAAGAGCGGGTTCCAGCGCTTCTCGAAGCCGAGCGTCGAGGCCGGCTTGCCGGAGATGCCTGCGCCGCAGACGCTGCCGGCGCAGTGGCCGGGATACAGCTCGGTCTCGCCCGGCAGCGGCAGGATGCGCTCGCGGATGCTGTCGTAGAGCTGTGCCGCCATCTCGCGCTCGTGCCCGGCCAGGTCCGGACGGCCGATGGCGCCGACGAACAGCGTGTCGCCGGTCAGCAGGAACCAGGGCGCGGCGGCGTCGCCGGAGCGGCGCTTGTCCCTGACGGCGAGGCACACGCTGTCGGGCGTATGGCCGGGCGTGTGCACGACGCCGACGACGACGTTGCCGACGTCGATCTGCTGTTGGTCGCGCAGCGGCTCGAAGTCGAACGTCACGCGGCCGGCGTTGGACTCGTGCAGGCAGTAGCGCGCGCCGGTCCTCTCGGCCAGCGCGCGGCCGCCCGAGTAGTGATCGGCGTGGACGTGGGTGTCGATGACGTGCGTGATCTGCACGTCCTGCTTCCTGGCTTCCGCCATGAACCATTCCTCGTCGCCCAGCACGGGATCCACGGCGACGGCGACATGGCACGTGCCGCAACCGAACAGGTACGACAGGGTTGCTTCCTTGGCGGCGAGCTGCCTGAAGAACATGGGGCTCCTCCTCTTCGATTGCGGCCAATATTCCAATGATCGTTGGAGCATCATAGGGCGGAAGCCGCGGCAATGTCAATCGATTGACAGACGCTCGCCTGCCATTTAGATTCAGCCGCATGAAAGACAACCGGCGCACCAAGGACATGCTCTTCGAGCAGGTTGCCCGAATCGGCAAGGCGGCCTGCAGCCCGAAGCGGCTCGAGCTCATCGAATTGCTGTGCCAGGGCGAGAAGACCGTCGACGCCCTGGCGAAGGAAGCCTCCATCAGCGTGAAGCTGGCCAGCGCGCACCTGGGCCAGCTGCGCGCGGCGCATCTGGTGGAGACGGAGAAGCAGGGCAAGCACGTCCTCTACCGCCTCGCCAACCGCGACGTCGCGGGCTTCTGGGTGGTCATCCGCGCGCTGGCCGAAGACCGCCTGGTGGAGCTGCGCCTGGCGCTGGACCAGCTCGCCCGCCACCCGAAGGAACTGGCGCCGCATGATCGCGACAGCCTGGTCAAGCTGGCCCGCAAGGGCGAAGTGGTCGTGCTCGACGTGCGTCCGGCGGGCGAGTTCCTCGCCGCACATCTGCCGTTCGCGCGCTCCATCCCGCTCGACGAGCTGAAGACGCGGCTTTCCGAACTGCCCAAGGACAAGGCGATCGTGGCCTATTGCCGCGGGCCGTACTGCCTGATGGCGCGGGACGCGGTGGACATCCTGCGCAAGAAGGGCTTCGACGCGCTGCGCCTCGCCGAAGGCGTCGCCGAATGGGGACTCTCCCCCGTGCGCTGAGCCGGCCCGGCCCGCATGCTCGAGTCGATCACGATCCTGCTGCTGTTCCAACTGGCGGGCGAAACGCTGTCGATGCTGCTTCGCCTGCCCGTGCCCGGCCCGGTCATCGGCATGGGGCTGCTGTTCGCCGCGCTGGTGGTTCGCGGCAGCGTGCCCCACGCCTTGAGCCGCACCGCCCACACGCTGCTGCAGCATCTTGCGCTGCTGTTCGTGCCGGCGGGCGTCGGCGTCATGCTGCACTTCCGGCGCATCGCCGACGAATGGCTGCCGATCGTGATCGCGCTGGTCGCCAGCACGATGGCCGCCATCCTGGTGGCATCGACCGTCTTGCGCGCGTTCCGCACCGATCGCGACTCGCCATGAACGAGCGCATCTCGGAAATCTGGGTCTATCTCGCCGCTTCGCCGCTGCTCGGCCTCACGGTCACGCTGCTCGCCTACCTGGCCGCCGTGCGGATCGGCCGCCGCTGCGGCGGCCATCCCTTGGCCAATCCGGTGCTGATCGCCATTGCGATGCTGGTGCCGCTGCTGCTGCTGACCGGAACGCCTTACCGCGTCTACTTCGACGGCGCGCAGTTCGTGCATTTCCTGCTCGGCCCGGCGACGGTGGCCCTGGCGATTCCGCTGTATGCCCAGCTCAGGCGGCTGGTGCGATTGGCCGGGCCCCTGCTCGTCGCCTTGCTGGCGGGTTCGCTGACCGCCGTGCTGACCGCCGTGCTGATCGGCAAGCTCCTGGGCGCCAGCGACGCGACCCTGCTGTCGCTGGCGCCGAATCGGTGACCACGCCGATCGCCATGGGCATCGCGGAACGGATCGGCGGCCTGCCCTCGCTGACGTCGGTGCTGGTGATCCTCACCGGCGTCCTCGGCGCCGTCGCGGCGCAGGGAATCTATCGCCTGACGGCATGCCGCGATCCCGCGGCGCGGGGCTTCGCGCTCGGCATCGCGTCGCACGGCATCGGCACGGCGCGCGCCTTCCAGATCGGCGAGCAGGAAGGCGCATTCGCCGCGCTGGGGATGGGCCTCAACGGCCTGCTGACGGCCGCCTTCCTGCCCTGGCTGATGCCGGTTCTGATGCAGTGGCTGCGCTAGCGGCGAGGTCACGAGCGCCAGCGCGGCGGCTGCGTGCGTGCGCTCGTGCCGACGGGGTAGCGGGGGGTCGTCGACGCGTCGGTAAAGGAGGAGGCGGATGCCTTATCGCTCTTGTCCGCCGGGGGACACGAAGCGGCGACGCCCCCCCGTCGCCCTTGGCGGTTAAGCGCCGTCGTTCAACTCACTCAGTCACCTGCCAGCAGCGCCTCGAGCTTGCGCGGCGTCCGCACCAAGTCCGCGAGCGTGTATTCGTCCAACGTGGCGAACAGCGCCTCGAAGGCGCGCACAAGTATCGCAGCAAGCCGGCACGCCGGGGCGATGCGGCAGTGCGTCGGATCGTCGGACAGGCACTCGACGATCGGCGCGGTCCCTTCGCTGGCGCGCACGATCTGGCCCAGCCGGATGTCCTTGGGGTCGTGGGCCAGGCGCAGTCCGCCGCCCTTGCCGCGCACGGCTTCCACGGTTCCTGAGCGCGACAGCTGATGCACCACCTTCACCAGATGGTTCTCCGAAATGCCGTAGGCCGCCGCGATCTCCGGGACGGTCACCAGGCGATCGGGGTTGAGGGCGAGGAACATCAGGACGCGCAAGGTGTAGTCGGAGAAGGTCGTAAGCCTCATGGCAGCAGGTCCGGCTAAAAGATGTATCGATTATATTGCTTTACAAGAACAGCAGTGTTACATTAAGCTGCATCGACAATACATCTTTAACCCAATCCGCCATGACCGAACCCTCCGCCGCCCCGCTCAGCCGCGTTCCCGACGAGGCCCAAATTCGCGAAGCCCTGCGCAACGTCATCGACCCGGAGCTCGGCATGAACATCGTCGCGCTGGGGCTGATCTACCGGATCGACGTGACGGCCGACAAAGTCCTCATCGACCTGACCATGACGTCGCCGGCCTGCCCGATGGGCGACATGATCATGGAGGACGTCGAAAGGACGCTGAGCGAGATGCTGCCGTCCGGCGTGTCCTTCGAGGCCCAGCTGGTCTGGGAACCGCCCTGGAACCCGTCGATGATGGACGCTTCGGCGAAGGCGCACTTCGGCTGGACGCCCGATTGACGGCGCGGCGGCCGCATTCCCTTCCCCCTGACAGAAGGAGCAATACCATGAGCACCGACTTCCAAGCCACCATCGACGTCCGCGACATGATCCCGCGCGAGCGCCATCCGCTGATCTTCGACACCTTCAACCGGCTGGCGGCCGGCGAGGCGCTGTTGCTGATCAACGATCACGACCCGAAGCCGCTCTACTACCAGATGAAGGCCGAATCGAAGGCCGAGTTCACCTGGGACTACCTCGAGTCCGGCCCGGTCGTCTGGCGGGTGCGGATAGGGAAGCCTGCCGACCCCGCGCAAGCGAAAGCGGCATGAAGGATCTGCGCCCGGGTGCCCGGCTGCCGCTGCTGGTGCTCGGCGCGCTCTCCCTGCTCGGCGGCGTGCTGGCGGGATTGGCGCGGCTGGGCTGGTCCGTGCCGGACACCACGGCGAATGCCGCCGCCTGGCACGGCGCGCTGATGATCCCGGCCTTTCTGGGCACGGTGATCAGCCTCGAGCGCGCCGTGGCGCTCGCTCGCGGCTGGGCGTACCTGGCGCCCGCGGCGGCGGGCGCCGGCGGCATCGCGCTGCTAGCCGGAGCGCCCGGCCGCCTTCCGCAGGCGCTGTTCGCGGCCGCGGCCGCGACCCTGGTCGCGGCCAGCGTCGAGGTGCTGCGCCGGCTGGCGACCTCGTTCACGCTGGTTCTCGCGCTCGGGGCGCTTTGCTGGCTCATCGGCAACGTCGCCTGGATCGTCGACGGCAATCTCGCCACCGCGGTGCCCTGGTGGCTCGCCTTCCTGGTGCTGACCATTGCCGGCGAACGGCTGGAACTGACGCGCTTCCTGCCGACGCCTATCGTCGCGCAGCGCCTTTTCGTCGCCGTCGTCTGCGCCATCGTGGCGGGCGCGGCGGCCGCCTTGCGGGTTCCGGAAGCGGGACTCGTGCTGTTCGCGGCCGGCCTGCTGGCGCTGGCCGCCTGGCTGATGGCCTACGACCTGGCCCGGCACAATGCGCGCCGGCAAGGACTGACCCGCTTCATCGCCATCGCGCTGCTCTCCGGCTACGCCTGGCTGGCCTTTGCCGGGCTGCTGGGCATCGCCGGGGGCTTCATGCCCGGCCATCCGTGGCGCGATGCGGCGCTCCACGCCGTGGCGCTCGGCTTCGTCTTCTCGATGATCTTCGGCCACGCGCTGATCATCCTTCCCGCGGTCGCCCGCATCAAGATTCCCTATCACCCGGTCTTCTACCTGCCGCTGGCGGCGCTGCACGCGTCGCTGCTGCTGCGCGTCGCCGGCAGTCTCGCGGAGAACTTCACGCTCCGCCACCAGGGCGGCCTGGTCAACGCCTTGGCGCTGCTTCTGTTCATCGGCAGCTTGCTGGGCACCGCGCTGCGGGCGCGCCGCAACGGCGGGCGCCAGGCTTAATCAGCTATCGCCGGCCTGCGCCACGACGAGGAAACGGCCGAGCTTCTTGTCGCTGTGCAGGATGTGCTCGATCAGCCAGGTCGACAGCGACTCGACCAGCTTCGCCAGGTCGAGCTTGGCATTGCGCTTGAGCTGCAGGTCGTAGCTCGACAGCGTCTCGATCAGGGACAGGTGCACGTCGTGGTGGCGCTTCACCTCCGGATAGCCGTGCCGGTTCATCAGTTCCTCCTCGAACGAGAAGTGTTTTCTCACCGAGTCGATGAACACCTTCAGGATCGGCCGCACGTCGGTCGCCAAGCCGCCCGAGACCACCGTTCCGCCGATGTAGTTGAGGATGCGCACCAGCTCCATGTGCTGCGAATCGATCTCCGGATGTCCGCTCTCGAAGGTGAACGACCAGCCGATCGACGGCCGGCATTCGCGCGCCGGGCGCCGCTTCGTCAGCGGCTCGGGCGAAACCTGGTAGGGCGGATGCTGGGCGAATCGCTTGAGCTCGGCCAGCGGCAGCGGCTTCGAGAAGTAGTAGCCCTGCACCACGTCGCAGCCGTTGCCTTCGAGCATCGCCACCTGTTCGGGCGTCTCGACGCCCTCCGCCACCGTCAGCAGGTTGAGCTTGCTCGACATGTCGAGGATGGCGAGGACGATCGGCGCGTTCTTGGCGTTGCGGATGAACGACTGATCGATCTTCAGGTAGTCGAACGGCAGCTGGTAGAGGTAGGACAGCGACGAGTAGCCGGTGCCGAAATCGTCGAGCGCCAGGTTCACGCCGATGCGCTTGAGCGCCAGCAGCCGCTTGCGCGTCTTCTCGAAGTCGTTGATGAACGCGCTCTCCGTCACCTCGAGCGTCAGGCGATAGCCGGCCATGCCGTCGAGCGCCTCGGCCACCCGCTCGACGATGTTGTCCTGGGAGAGCTGCAGCGGCGAGAGGTTCACCGACATGTTGATGCCGGTGGCCTTCATCACCTGGCAGGCCTCGCGCAGCACCCAGTCGCCGATGTCGCAGATCAGGCCGGCCTCCTCGGCGATCGGGATGAAGCGCGCCGGGCCGATCGAGCCGAGCTCGGAGTGCTCCCAGCGCACCAGCGCTTCGGCGCCATGCACGCTCTTGGTGACCAGGCACAGCTGCGGCTGGAAGTGCAGCCGCAGGCCGCCCGGAATCGCCTGGCGCAGCGCGCTTTCCACCGCCATGGTCTCCAGCGCCTCGGCGTTCATGCGCTCGGTGTAGAACTGGAAGTCGTTGCGGCCGTGGTTCTTGGCGTCGTACATGGCGACGTCGGCGTGCTTGAGCAGGTCGGCCACGCTTTCGCCGTCGTTCGGAAACAGGCTGATGCCGATCGAGCACGTGACGTTGAGGTTCTGGTTCGCCAGGCGGTAGGGCTTGGCAACGGCGGTACGCAACTTGCGCGCGATGTGCGTGACGTCGCTTTCGTCCTTGACGTCCTCGAGCAGGATGACGAACTCGTCGCCGCCCTGGCGCGAGATGGTGTCGGCGGCGCGCAGGCAGCCCTGGACGCGCTGCGTCACCTCCTTCAGCAGCAGGTCGCCGACGTCGTGGCCGAGCGTGTCGTTCACCGCCTTGAACTTGTCGAGATCGAGGAACAGCACGGCGAGCTTGCTCCGGTTGCGCGCGGCGCGCGCCATCGCCTGCCGCATGCGGTCCTCGAGCAGGCTGCGATTGGGCAGCCCGGTGAGGAAGTCGTGGTGCGCGAGGAAATCCATCTTCTCGAGCACGCGATTCGATTCGGTGATGTCGGTGAGCAGGCCGATGTAGTTCGTCACGTCCTCGTCGGTCTTCACCGCGCTGATGAAGGCGCGCACCAGGTATTCCTCCCCGGTCTTGCGCTTGTTCCAGAATTCGCCCTGCCAATGGCCGATCTTGACCAGCGTCTCCCACATGGCGCGGAAGAACGAAGCCGGATGGCGCTCCGACGCGAACAGCTTCGGATTCCTGCCGACCATCTCCATCGCGGCGTAGCCGGTGAGGCCCTCGAGCGAGTGGTTGGCGGACAGGATGCGGTTGTCCGGCCCGGTGATCATGATGCCTTCCGAGGTGTTGGCGAACACGCTGGCGGCGAGCTTGAGCTTGTCGTCGGCCTCCTTGTGGCGCGTGATGTCCTGGAGGATCTCGAAGGCGCCGATCAGCTTGCCGGCGAGGAAGATCGGCCGCGCCTCGAAGGTCAGGTAGCGCCGCTTGCCGTTGAGATGGAACCAGTCCTCCGCCTGGTGGCCGTCCTCGGCGAACTCGGTCTTCTCGTGCACGTGATAGAAGCGCGAGGCGTCATCGACGAGGTTGTCCAGCACGAGGTCGGCCAGGCACGGCCGGGGCTTGTCGTAGAAGCCCCTCCATGAATCGCGGGTGCCGACCACCTCCGCGGCCGGCACGCCGGTCAGCAGCTCGCACGACGCGTTCCAGAGCACGATCCGATGCTGCGTGTCGATGACGAATGCCGGAAGGCTCAAGGCATTCAGGATGCTGAAGGAGGGCTCCATGCCGACCATGATGGGGACGGGAGCCTAGCGGCGCTCCGAGGGTCGCACTGTGAAACCGATGGGCGGTGCTGCCATCCGCGTCTTTCTTCTCCTGATGCGTTCCGCTTGGTCGGGGACGGACGAATTGGACAAAGACGAACTCGACTGCGCGAGTCGAGGTATTACTTTCGTGCGACTTTATGTGGGCTTGCTTACTTGATACTTACTGGAGGGCGACCAGGTGCGGGCGCCGCGTTCCGTCGGCGCCCCAGGGTCCGCCGCTAGGAACCCGTTCCCAGGCGCCGCCGGGCGATGTGGCGGCGCGCCTCTTCCTTGGCCGAGTCGGCCATGCTCTGCATGACGAACTCGATATGCGCGCGCGCCGCCTTCGCTGCGTCGAGCGCGCGGCGCTCGCGGATCGCGCTCCACACGGCGTGGTGCTGCGCCTGCAGCTTGCCCCAGCGCTGCGGTCGCGCGTAGAGGTGCTCGAGGTTGCGCGAGATGTGGCCGTGGATCACGCGCAGCAGGCTCGCCGTGACGTGGCCGATCAGCACGTTGTGCGCGGCCTCGGCGATCGCCTGGTGGAAGGCGACGTCGGCGTCGATGCAGTGCTCGAAATCGTCGCTGTCGTAGAACCTGCCGAGCGCTTCGTAGGCGGCGTCGAGGCGCTTGATGTCGGCATCGGTGGCGCGCTCTGCGGCGAGAAAGGCTGCCTGCCCTTCGAGCATGTGGCGGAATTCCAGCAGGTCGTTCTGCAGCATCGGATGGCCGTCGAGCATCTGCTGCCACGGATCGACGAACGGGGCCTCCAGCCGGTCGGTGACGAAGGTGCCGCCGCCGTGGCGCGTGGTCAGCAGGCCTTTGGACACCAGCTTCTGTATCGCTTCGCGCAGCGAAGGACGGGACACGCCGAGCTCGACGGCGAGTTCGCGCTCCCCGTGCAGGCGGTCGCCGGGCTTCAGCGACCCCTCGAGGATGCGGCCTTCGAGATCTTCGGCGATGGCATCGGAAATGCGGGTTACCACGGGTCGGCGCTGCATCTTCGGTTTCATTCCAAAATGGTAAGACCAGTTTGATGATATTGGGCTTGCCGGCTGCCGTCAATTGCCCACCCGTTGACAAGCCCTCTCCGCGGCCCTATAGTGCCGCCACGATTGGTCTTACCACTTGACCTCTCGAAATAATACAACGTAGGAGGAGACGGCCATGGGTCTCGACGCCCCAAGCCCCCGGCATTACCCGCGCAAGCCCGCCGACGTCTATCTGTTCGCCACCTGCCTGGTCGACCAGTTCGCTCCCGAAGCCGGCCTCGACGCCGTGCGACTGCTCGAACGCGAGGGCATCGCCGTGCATTTTCCCGACGACCAGACCTGCTGCGGCCAGCCCGCCTACACCAACGGCTTTCCCGACGAGGCGCGCGCCGTTGCGCGGCGCCAGATCCAGGTGTTCGACCGGCCGTGGCCCGTCGTCGTGCCTTCGGGCTCGTGCGCGGCGATGATGCGCCACAACTATCCGAAGCTCTTCGCCGGCGATCCGGTCTGGGCGGCCAAGGCCGCCGAACTGTCCGGGCGCATCTTCGAACTCACCGAATTCCTGGTCCACGTCGTCGGCTTCGACCACCGCGACGCCGGGGCGCCCTGTACCGTCGCGTTGCATACGTCCTGCCATGCGCGCCGCGAAATGGGCGTCCATGAAACCAGCGCCGCGCTGCTGGCCGGCCTCGGCGGCGTCACCGTCGCCCAGCAGGCGCGCGCCGAGGAATGCTGCGGCTTCGGCGGCACCTTCGCGATCCTCCAGCCCGACATCTCGGAGGCGATGGTCACCGAGAAGGTCGCGAGCCTCAAGGAAAGCGGCGCGCAGCGCGTCGTCAGCGCCGATTGCGGCTGCCTGTTCAACATCCTCGGGCGCGCCGCCAAGCAGGACGAAATCGCCGGCCGCGCGGAACCCTCGCTGCCCGGCGAGCACATCGCCAGCTTCCTCTGGCGCCGCACGGGGGACCCGCGATGAGCGCGCGCGACAACATCCTGGCGCGCCTGCGCGCCGCGCCGGCTGGCGAAGCGCTGCCGCTGCCGGACGTCGCCGCCTGGTACGCAGCGGCCGCGCCGGCCGAGGCGGCGACGCCGGTCGAGCGCTTCCGCGCCAACATCGAAGCCGCGCACGCCGAGGTGCATGACACCGACGCGGCCTCTTGGCCCGCCCTGCTCGCCCGCATCGCCGGCGCCAAGAACGTGCGCCGGCTGCTGGTCGGCAACGGCGCGCCGGAAGCCGCCGCGCTTGCCGGCCACGCCGACGCCGCCCTGCAGCTCGTTCCCTACGTCGAGCCGGCCAGCAGATGGCGCGACGACTTCTTCGACGGCATCGATGCCGCGCTGACGCCTGCCCGCAGCGCCATCGCCGATACCGGCAGCCTGATCCTCTGGCCCGACGCCACGGCGCCGCGCCTGATGTCCCTGGTGCCGGCGATCCACTTCGTGCTGCTCGACGCCGCGGCGATCCACCGCGATCTCTACACGGCGATGAAGGCGGAGCGCTGGGCCGACGGCATGCCGACCAACGCGCTGGTGATCTCCGGGCCGTCGAAGACCGCCGACATCCAGCAGACGCTGGCCTACGGCGCCCACGGCCCGCGCGAGTTGGTCGTGCTGCTCCTGCGGAGGCCGTCATGAGCGCGCAGCCGGTCGAATTCCACCCGAGCTTCGCCGAGCGCAGCAAGGCCGCGATCGACGATCCGCACCTGCGCCAAAGCTTTCGCGGCGCCATGGACTTCCTGCAGGCGAAGCGCCGCGCGCAGTTCCCGGATGCCGAGGAGCTCGGCCGCCTGCGCGACCTCGGCGCGGCCATCCGCCGCTACGCCCTGGCCAACCTGCCGCAACTGCTCGAGCAGCTCGAAGGCAAGCTCACCGCCAACGGCGTCAAGGTGCACTGGGCCGAGACGCCCGCCGAAGCCAACGCCATCGTGCTCGGCATCGCGCGCCGCCACGCTGCCAAGCGCATGGTCAAGGGCAAGTCGATGGTCAGCGAGGAATGCGGCTTCAACCATGCGATGGAAGCCGCCGGCATCGAAGCGCTCGAGACCGACATGGGCGAGTACATCGTCCAGCTCGCCGGCGAGGGGCCTTCGCACATCATCATGCCGGCGATCCACAAGACCAAGCAGCAGATCGCGCAACTCTTCGCCGAGAAGCTGCCGGGCGTCAAATACACCGAGAACGTCGACGCGCTGATCCGCATCGGCCGCGAGGTGCTGCGCAAGAAGTTCGCCGCCGCGGACATCGGCCTGTCGGGCGTCAATTTCGCCGTCGCCGAAACCGGCACGCTGTTCCTCGTGGAGAACGAAGGCAACGGCCGCATGTGCACGACCGTGCCGAAGGTGCACGTCGCCATCACCGACATCGAGAAGGTCGTCGCCAAGCTCGAGCACGTCACGGTGCTGAACACCCTGCTGCCGCGCTCGGCCACCGGCCAGGCGGTCGAGACCTACCAGAACTTCATCAGCGGCCCGCGCAAGCCCGATGAGCTCGACGGTCCCGACGAGGTGCATCTGATCCTGCTCGACAACGGCCGCACGCAGGCCTATTCCGATGTGCAGCTGCGGGCGACGCTGCAGTGCATCCGCTGCGGCGCCTGCATGAACCACTGCCCCGTGTATGCGCGCATCGGCGGCCATGCCTACGGCACCGTCTATCCCGGCCCGATCGGCGCGATCATCTCGCCGCACCTGCTCGGCCTCGAATCGACCTACCCGCTCGCCTTCGCCTCGACGCTGTGCGGCGCCTGCGCCGAGGTCTGTCCGGTGCGGATTCCCATCGTGGACATCCTGATCCGCCTGCGCACCGAGGCGCAGGCGCGGCCGGACGCCGCGCACCTGCGCGGCAGCGGAACGGCGCGCACCGCCGGCGTCAGCGCCATCTGGCGCGCGTGGTCGGTGATCTACAGCCGCCTCGGCCTCTATCGCCTCACCACCTGGTTCATGAGCCGCAGCCGCGCGCTTTCGCCGACGGAACAGGGCGCCTGGACGCGCAGCCGCACGCCGCTGGTGCCCGCGCCCAAGCGCCTGCGCGACCTCCTGCGCGAGAGGCGGCGTTGAATCCTCTCGTCGCCGCGCTGAAGGAGTTCCTGCCGACGCCGCAGGTCATCGTCGACGATCTGCGCCGCCTCGCCTACGGCACGGACGCCAGCTTCTACCGGCTGATCCCCGAGGTCGTCGCCATCGTCGAGAGCGAAGAGGAAGTGCAGCGGCTGCTGCAGACGGCCCGCGCGCTCGGCCGCCCCGTGACGTTTCGCGCAGCCGGCACCAGCCTCTCCGGCCAGGCGGTCACCGACGGCATACTCGCGCTGATCGGCGAGCGCTTCGCGACCTGCGAAATCTTCCCCGGGGCAGCGACCGTGCGTCTCGGCCCCGGCATCGTCGGCGCCGAGGTCAACGCGCGGCTCGCTCCCTTCGGCCGCAAGATCGGTCCCGATCCCGCCTCGATCAACGCCTGCAAGATCGGCGGCATCGCCGCCAACAACGCTTCCGGCATGTGCTGCGGCACGGCGCAGAACAGCTATCGCACGCTGGCCGGCATGCGCGTCGTGCTCGCCGACGGCGCGCTGCTCGACACCGAGGATGTCGGCAGCGTGACGCGCTTCCGGCGCAGTCACGCCGCCCTGCTCGGCGATCTCGCGCAGCTTGCCGCCGCGACTCGCGCCGACGCGGCGCTGGCCGAACTGATCCGCCGCAAGTACAAGATCAAGAACACCACCGGCTACAGCCTCAACGCGCTGATCGACTTCGACGATCCCATCGACATCCTCGCGCATCTGATGATCGGCTCGGAGGGAACGCTCGGCTTCATTTCGCGCATCACCTACCGCACGGTCGCCGAAGACCCGTGCAAGGCGAGCGCGCTGGTGTTCTTCCCCGACATCGAGACGGCCTGCCAGGCGGTGATCCGCCTCAAGCCGCAGCCGGTCGCCGCCGTCGAGCTGCTCGACCGCCCCGCGCTGCGCTCGGTGGAGGACAAGCCCGGACTGCCGCCCGTCATGCGCACGCTCGGCCCGGACGCCGCCGCCCTGCTGATCGAGGTGCGCGCCGAAGGCGAGGCCTTGCTGCGGCAGCGCATCGACAGCGCGCTGGCTGCGCTGAATGGCATCGCGACGATCGAGCCGCCCGCCTTCTCGACCGATCCGGCCACCTGCGAGATGTACTGGAAGGTGCGCAAGGGTACCTTCCCTTCGGTCGGCGCCGTGCGCCGCGCCGGCACCACCGTCATCATCGAGGACGTCGCCTTCCCGATCGAATCGCTCGCCGCGGCGACGCTCGACCTGCAGGCGCTGCTGCGGCGCCACGGCTACGCCGAGGCCATCATCTTCGGCCACGCGCTCGAAGGCAACCTGCATTTCGTGTTCACCCAGGATTTCGCCGACGCGGCGGAAGTGCAACGCTACGCCGGCCTGATGGACGACGTCTGCCGGCTGGTCGTCGACAAGTACCAGGGCTCGCTCAAGGCCGAGCACGGCACCGGCCGCAACATGGCGCCCTTCGTCGAACTCGAGTGGGGGAAACAGGCGACCGGGCTGATGCGCAGCATCAAGCGGCTGTTCGATCCCGACAACCTGCTCAACCCCGGCGTGATCCTCAACGACGACCCGCAGGCGCACCTCAAGCATTTGAAGCCGATGCCGGCCGCCGAGGACATCGTCGACCGCTGCATCGAATGCGGCTTCTGCGAGCCGCTGTGCCCCTCGCATGGGCTGACGCTCTCCCCGCGCCAGCGCATCGTCGGCTGGCGCGAGCTGTCGCGCCGGTCGGCCGCTTCCGAGCCGGCCGGCGCGGCCGGCGCGGACTTCGCCTATTTCGGCCTCGACACCTGCGCCGGCTGCGGCCTGTGTTCGACCGCCTGCCCGGTCGGCATCGATACCGGCGAGCTGACGCGCCGCCTGCGCGGCCGCGGACTCGGCGGCATGGCGCGCCGTGCCGGAGAGTGGACCACGGATCACTTCGGTGCCGTGGCGACCGCCGCGCGCGCCGGTCTCGCGGTCGGACACGCGGTCTCGGGCATCCTCGGCGACGGCCTCGTCGGCCGCCTGTCGGGCGGCGCCTGGAAGCGCGGCATGCCGCGGCCCGGACGCCTGCCGGCCGTGCGCGACGGCGGCGGCGACCCGGTGGTCTACTTCCCGGCCTGCGGCGGCCGCATCTTCGGCGCCAATTCCGCGGGCGAGCCGACGCTGCCCGAGGTCGTCATCGAACTGCTGGTGCGCGCCGGCTATGCGCCGCGCCTGCCCGACAACTGCGACAAGCTCTGCTGCGGCCAGATGCTGGCGAGCAAGGGCTTGGCCGAGGAGGCGCAGCGCATGGCCGACGCCGTCGCCGCCGCCGTGATGAAGGCCGCCGACGACGGCCGCGGCGGCTTCCATCCGGTGATCATGGACGCCAGCGCCTGCTCGGTGCGCATGCAGAAGCATCTGGCCGGCCGCCTGCCGCTCTACGACTTCCACGAATTCGCGCACGACGCGCTGCTGCCGCGGCTGCGGCTCAAGCGCAAGCCCGGCCCCATCGCGCTGCACGTCAACTGCAGCGTGCGCCGCGAAGGCCGCGAGGACAAGCTGCGCAAGCTGCTCGCCGCGTGCGCCGAGGAGATCGTCGAGCCGGCCGGCGTCACCTGCTGCGGCTTCGGCGGCGACCGCGGCTTCGCCGTGCCCGAACTCAACACCTACGCGTTGCGCAAGGTGCACGGCGCGCTGCCTTCGAACTGCCATGAAGGCGTGTCGACGAACCGGACCTGCGAGATCGGCCTCACGGCGGAAACCGGGCGGCCCTACCGCTCGATCGCCTACCTGCTGGAGGAGTGCAGCCGGCCTGAAGTTCCTGGGGGGTGCTGAACAAGCACAGAGCAACAACATTCAATCAAGGAGGAGGAGAAGCACCATGCAAACCTGGCAACAAGTCTATGACCCGTTGGGCAACCTGTGGTTGTCCTCGCTGGTCGCCGCGATCCCCATCATTTTCTTTTTCGTCGCCCTGGCCGTGATGCGGCTCAAGGGGCACATCGCCGGCACCATCACCGTCGCGCTGGCCCTGCTGGTCGCCATCTTCTTCTACCAGATGCCGGCCGACATGGCGCTGGCCGCCGCCGGCAACGGCTTCCTGTTCGGCCTGTGGCCGATCGCCTGGATCATCCTCACCGCGGTGTTCCTCTACAAGATCACCGTGAAGACCGGCAAGTTCGAGATCATCCGCGCGTCGGTGGTGTCGCTGACCGAGGACCAGCGCCTGCAGATGCTGCTGGTCGGCTTCTCGTTCGGCGCCTTCCTCGAAGGCGCGGCGGGCTTCGGCGCGCCGGTGGCGATCACGGCGGCGCTGCTGGTCGGCCTCGGCTTCAACCCGCTCTACGCGGCGGGACTCTGCCTGATCACCAACACGGCGCCGGTCGCCTTCGGCGCCATGGGCATCCCGATCATCGTCGCCGGGCAGGTCACCGGCATGGACGCGATGAAGATCGGCGCCATGGCCGGCCGCCAGTTGCCGCTGCTGTCGGTGATCGTGCCGCTGTGGGTCATCGTCATCATGGACGGCTGGCGCGGCGTGAAGGAATGCTGGCCGGCGATCCTGGTGTGCGGCGTGAGCTTCGCCGTGTCGCAGTTCTTCACCTCGAACTTCATCGGTCCGGAACTGCCCGACATCACCTCGGCGCTGATCAGCCTGGTGTCGCTGGCGATCTTCCTCAAGTTCTGGAAACCCAAGCGCATCTTCCGCTTCGACGGACAGGAAATCACGGTGAAGGCCGAGCCGCATCCGCTCGGCGAAATCCTCAAGGCCTGGTCGCCCTTCGTCATCCTCACCATCTGCGTCACCATCTGGTCGCTCAAGCCCTTCAAGGCGCTGTTCGGCAAGGGTGGCGACCTGGCCTGGACGGTCATCAACACGCCCGTGCCGATGCTCGACAAGCTGGTCACCAAGATGCCGCCGATCGTCAAGGCCGCCAGCGCCTACCCGGCCGTCTATTCGTTCAACTGGCTGTCCGCCACCGGCACCGCGATCCTGATCGCGGCCATCGTGACGGTCATCATGCTGCGCATGAAGCCGGGCGAGGCGATCAAGACCTTCGGCGAAACCTTCGTCGAGCTGCTCAAGCCGATCTACTCGATCGGCATGGTGCTGGCCTTCGCCTTCATCGCCAACTACTCGGGCCTGTCGTCGACGCTGGCGCTGCTGCTGGCCGGAACGGGCATCGCGTTCACGTTCTTCTCGCCCTTCCTCGGCTGGCTCGGCGTGTTCCTGACCGGCTCCGACACGTCATCCAACGCGCTGTTCTGCAACCTGCAGGCCACCACCGCGCAGCAGATCGGCGTCTCGGACACCCTGCTGGTGGCGGCCAACACCACCGGCGGCGTCACCGGCAAGATGATCTCGCCGCAGTCGATCGCCGTGGCGACGGCCGCGGTCGGGCTGATCGGCCATGAGGCGGACCTGTTCCGCTTCACCGTCAAGCACAGCGTGATGCTGTGCGCGATCGTCGGCGTCATCACCACGCTGCAGGCCTATGTGCTGCCCTGGATGATTCCGTGACGACGGCGGCAATACCGGCGCCGGCCGCGCAGCGGCCGGCGCCCGCGGGCAAGGAGGACGCCATGAACTCATTTCGCGCAGCCTACGAATGGAGCGAACGGACGTTCTGGAACAGCCTCAGCAGGAAGCTTTCGAGCTTCCTGCTGTTGTTCCTGATCGACCTCGTCTATCTCGGCACCTACCTGCACGTCCGCAGCGGCGTCCACGCCGCGATGGCGCGCAGCGGCGTCGCCGATGCGGCCGCAGCGTCCGTCATGGCGGAGTTCGGTGCCGGACTGGCGCTGCTGATCGCGGTCACCGTCTTCGCGCTCGCGTGGACCGTGCTGCAGATCCTCTATCTGCGCCACCTCATCGTGCGGCCGGTGAAGACCGTCGCGGCGATCTTCGAGGAGATCGGCAAGGGCGAAGGCGACTTCTCGCGCGACCTGCCGCTGCAGACGCACGACGAGCTGCGGCAGATGGCGGAAAGCTACAACCACTTCGCCGACAAGATGCGCCAGATCATCGGCGAGGTGCGCAAGGTCTCGGTCTCGATCGCGCGCGACGCCGTGCGCGTCAAGGTGCGCCTCGACGACACCGTCGCCACGGTGCGCCGGCAGGGCGAGCTGACCGACGTCGTCTTCAACGCCAGCAACGAGGCGACCAAGGCGATCGACGAGGTCTCGCACAGCACGCAACTGATCGCCGACTCCACCAATCTCAACCTCGAAAACGCGCGCGTCTCGCTGCGCGAAATGCAGGACATCAGCGCCCGCATCAACACCGTCAGCGAGAAGGTGCTGCGCTTCAACCACACCGTCGAGGACCTGTCGCGCCGCTCGGAAAGCGTCAACCAGTTCGCCGCGCTGATCCGCGACGTCGCCGACCAGACCAACCTGCTCGCCCTCAACGCCGCCATCGAGGCGGCGCGCGCCGGCGAGGCCGGTCGCGGCTTCGCCGTCGTGGCCGACGAGGTGCGCAAGCTGGCGGAGCGCGTGAACACCGCCACGGCCGAGATCACCGGAAACGTCGCCGCGATGCTGACGCAGGTGAGCAACACGCGCGCCGAGAACGAGGAGATCAACGTCGACGTGCAGCACACGCGCGAGGTCGTCGACCGCTCCGCCGCCCAGTTCCAGGGCATGGTCGGCGATTTCGAGCGTACCGGCGAGCAGTTGCTGCACATCGCCGCGGCGATGGAGCAGCTCACCGCCACCAACAGCCAGGTGCACGACAACGTCAACCGCATCCACGACCTGTCGGCCGACGTCGCCTCCCACATGCAGGACTCCGAGCAGCGCACCGGCACGCTGTCCACGTCGACCGAATCGGTGCAGGAGCTGATCTCGCGCTTCACCATCGGCCGCGGCGCCTTCGACGCCGCCGTCGCCCGCACGCGCCAGTTCCGCGACGCGCTCCAGCGGGAGCTCGCCGCCATGTCGCAGAGCGGCATCGACGTCTTCGACAAGCGCTATCAGGCTTTCGGCGACCACCAGCCGCCGAAGTACCGCGTCTCCTGGGGCGACGAATTCGCGCGCCGCTGCCAGCGGCTGCTCGAGGACTGCCTCGCCGCCATCCCCGGCTGCGCCTACGCCGTCGGCGTCAACAGCGACGGCTACCTGTCCTGCCACAACCTGAAGTTCTCGAAGCCGCTGACCGGCGATCCGGCCAAGGATCTGGTCGGCAACCGCTGCCACCGCAAGTTCGAGAACCCCGGCGAACTGCGCGCCGCGCGCAACGTCCAGCCGCTGCTGCTGCGCACCTACCTGCGCGACACCGGCGAGATCCTCTGCGACATCGCGATGCCGATCGAGGTCGACGGCAGGCTGTGGGGCAACGTGCGGGTGGGTACGACGGCGGATGCGCTGCTGGATGTGAAGTGATGTGAGGTCAGAAGCGGTTCACAGCCCTCAGACGGGTTCGGCGTAGAAAGTTGGCCGTAGCGGTATGGCTACTCTCAGTCCTTTTTCGCCAGCTTGCGGGGTTTGGGGGCAGCGGGGGGGAGAAAATTCCCGCCCGTCACCACCGGCTTGCCCGTCTTCGCCTCCAGTGCCTTGCGCGCCTGCTTGGCGATGGCGCCGCCCTTGGTGGCGGCTTCGGCGTTCTCGGCCATGCCCGTCGCGTCGTCCGTCTCGGCGATCTGGCGCGTGGAGAGTTCCGCCAGCGCGGTGAAGATCAGTTCCGCCTCGCTCATGTGGTCGCGCAGGTTGTGGTCCTGCAAACCCTTCAACTTCTTGTGGCCCTTGACATCGATGCCCGCCCACTCCTGATGGATGATGTTGGTGAGGATGGCGAATTCCTCGCCCGGCTTGATGTCGTGGTTTGCCCAATAGTCGGTCAGCTTGTTGCGCGTCTCCTGCCCGGTCATGCGCTGCTGTATCCACTTCTCGCTGCGCCCGTGTTTCTTCCAGGTGTCGCGGGCACGGTTGAGCGCGCGGCCGGGATCGCCCATCTCCTGCATGCGTTCGTAGCCCACCTTGGCCAGCCACAGCTTGATCGGCTCGGCCTTCGGGCTCGGGACTGACTGCACCAGCCGCAACAGGGTTTCGGCGGTAGCCATGTCGGTCAGGCGCTGCTTGCCGTCGGCGGCAAGCATTTTCAACTGGTGACAATTTGTCACCAGTTGACTGCCTTCCTTGCCCAAGCGCTCTTTCAGCTTGTTCCAGTACTTGCGCGCCGCCTGGTAGTCCGGCTGCTGGGTCAGCACCTGGACGATATCGATTACAGAGAACCACCAGGTTTCGGTGTCCTCGTCGTACACACGGCGAATTTCGTGATTCTCGAAGAAGGCGGACTGGACGGACATCGTTCAACGTTTCCTCGGCGTCGATGACTTCGGCATTTTACCGACAAAGGGAAACATTGCACCCTCATGCAGCCGACATTCGAATTCGTTACGGCGCCTCCCGCTCGGGCCGGTGGGGTGCTCTGCTGTGCGGAGGTAAAGGAGGAGGAGGCTGCCGGAGGCAGCCGACGGGGGACACGTAGCACAGCAGAGCACCCCATCGGCCCGAGCGCCCACAGGCGCGAAACAATGCCCCCTTACGCCACCTTCACTTCAACCTTCCGCGGCTGCGCATGCTCAGCCTTCGGGATGCGCAGCTTCAACACGCCTCGCTCGAACTGCGCCTCGATCTTCTCCGCGTCGAGTTCCTTCGACAGCGTGAACGCGCGGCGGTAGCGCGGCACGCTGACTTCGGCGTGGCTCGGCGCCATGCCTTCGGCCATTGCGAGCACGACCTCGCCTTCGATGGTCAGCGTATCCGCCTCGACATGCAGGTTGAGCCGGTCCTTGGCGACGCCCGGCAGGTCGGCGTAGAGCGTGATGCCCGAAGCATCCTCGACGACATCGACGGGCGGCAGCATGGCGGCTTCGTTGCGCGCGGCTTCGGCCGGCTTGCGGGGGGTCACGTTTTCGCTCATGGCTTCCTCCTTACTGGATCGTGATGCGGCGCGGCTGCGCAGCGAGCCGGCGGGCGATGCTGATGTGCAGCACGCCGTCGCGGTACTTGGCCTGGACGCTGCTGGCGTCGACGTCGTCCGGCAGCGTGACGACGCGGCGGAAGCGGCCGGCGAAGCGCTCGTCGATGTGCAGCGAGGCCTTCTCGGGCACGGCGTCGAGCTTGCGTTCGCCGGAGATGGTCAGCACGCCCTTCTCGATCTGCACGTCGAGGGCGGCCGGATCGACGCCGGGCGCGAAGGCGTAGATCTCGATGGACTTGGCCGTGCCGCCGACGTTCATGGCCGGGAAGCCGCCGCGGCCGACGCCGCGGATGCTCGGCGAGAAATCGACGGCCTGCTGGATCTCGCGCTGCAGGCGGTCGAGCTCGGCGAACACGTCGCGCGGAAACAGGGAGCGATACATCATGATGATTCCTCCTTGCGTTGAAGATGTGGCGCCGCCGTGGCGCCATGCACGCTAGATAGGGATAAGCGGCGCGACTTCAATACCCGGTTGACGCCGGCCGCGGCGTCCCCAAATAATGGACTCGTATCGAGAACCGAAAGGCGAAGGGGCTCGCATGCAATTCCAGGACTACTACCAGACGCTCGGCGTCGCGCGCGAAGCCACGGCCGACGACATCAAGAAGGCCTTCCGCAAGCTGGCGCGCAAGTACCACCCCGACGTCTCCAAGGAACCCGACGCCGAAGCGCGCATGAAGGAGATCAACGAGGCCTACACCGTCCTCTCCGATCCCGAGAAGCGCGCGGCCTACGATCAGGTCGGCCGCGGCTACCGCCCCGGCCAGGACTTCCGTCCGCCGCCCGACTGGGACGCCGGCTTCGAGTTCTCCGGCCGCGGCTTCGGACCGGGCGAGGCCGGCGATTTCTCGGACTTCTTCGCCGAGCTGTTCGGCCGCATGGGCGGCGCGCGCGGCGGCTTTCAGGGCCACGGCGCGCATTTCCGCGCACAGGGCGAAGACCATCACGCCAAGATCGTGCTCGACATCGAGGACGCGTTCACCGGCGCCGTGCAGAGAATCAGCCTGCGCGTGCCGCGCGCGCAGCCCGACGGCCACGTCGCGCTCGAAACCCGCACGCTCAACGTGAAAATCCCCAAGGGCGTGCGCGAAGGCCAAACCATCCGCCTCGCCGGCCAGGGCGCGCCGGGAATGGGCGGCGCCCCCGCGGGCGACCTGATGCTGGAGGTGCGCTTCAGGCCGCACGCGCGCCTGCGCGCCGACGGGCGCGACCTGCACATGGCGCTGCCGGTGGCGCCGTGGGAAGCCGCGCTCGGCGCGGTCGTCGCCGTCGATCTGCCGCACGGTTCGCTGAAGGTCCGCATCCCCGAAGGCGCGCAGAGCGGCAAGCAGCTGCGCGTGCGCGGCAAGGGCCTTCCCGGCGAGCCGCCGGGCGATCTGCTGCTCGAGATCCAGGTCGTGCTGCCGCCGGCCGATACGCCGCAGGCGCGCAAGCTCTACGAGCAGATGGCGCAGGACCTCGCCTTCGATCCGCGCGAGGAAAGGAGCGACAGCCATGCATGACGAGGACGTGCTGATCGGCAGCCTGATCGAAGATTCGTGGCTGACGCTCGAGCAGCTGGCCGCTGCCTGCGCGGTGGAACCGGCCTGGCTGACGCATCGCATCGAGGAAGGCTTCCTGCCGCGCGTCGAATGCGTGGCCGGCGTCTGGCGTTTTTCCTCCGCCGCCGTTCAGCGCGCCCGGCGCATGCGCCAGGTGGAGCAGGATTTCGAAGCGGGGCCGGAACTCGCCGCGCTGGTGGCCGACATGCTCGACGAGATCGACGAACTGCGCGCCCAACTGCGGGCGCTACAAATCAGATAATGATGTAGCGGTTGGCGTCACCGTATTCCTTCTGCGCGCGCACCGCTTCGTCGCGCGGGATGCGCGCCAGCAGCACCAGCCAGTGGCGGCGGTCGCGGCCGACGAGTTCGGGGAAGTTCAGCATCTGCACGTCCGGGCTGCCGGGAATCGGCTGGCTCAGCACGCCGAGCCGGTCGACATAGACGGAGGTGGAGACAAGGCGCAGGCGCGGCGCCGGATTGGCGAGCCATTCCGCCAGCGCGTCGAGCACGTGCGCCGGCTCCAGCGATGACGACATCTCGCGCAGACTCTCCTCGATCTCGATGCGGCGGTGCTCGTGCGGTTCGGCCTCGGCGGCGGCCTGGGCTGCGGCGCTCCTGGCGAAGGCGCGTTCCTGTTCCCACGCCATGCGCACGTCGACCTTCTCGCGCCGCAGCGCGTCGAGGTGGACGGCAAAGCTCGCCGCCAGGCTGTCGCAGGCGGATTGGCGCAGGCCTTCGCGCGTCCTGTCGACGTCGAGATTCAGCTCGCGCAGCGTGTGGTCGGCGAAGTAGAGCAGACGCTGCGGCACGCCCTCGCGCACGAACTCGCCCTGCAGCGCCGGGGCCAGTACCGTCTTCTCCTTGCGCCGCATGCCGATCAGCCCATAGATTTCGTCGCCGGCGCGGTTCTCCGGCGCGGCGATGAACTTCTTCATTTCCCGGCTGGTGCCGAGCATGCGGCCGATGTCCTCGGGCGCGGCGAAGACCGCGTGCACCAGCGGATCGCGTCCGAAAGCCTTGACGTCGACCTCGATCGGACCCGGGATGGCCGCCACCAGAGCGTCGCAGTATTCGATCGCCTCGCGCACGGCTTTCGCGAGCTTGCGCTGGTAGCCCGAGACGACGCGCAGCTTCGGATCGACGCGGTCGACGATCTTCTCGATGGCGGCGCGCTCGAGCTCAGTCAGCGCGTTCGGCGACAGCCAGTCGGTCATCGTCGAAATCAAGCTCATGCCTTCCCCTTGTTCGTCTTCGATTTTTGTCCCGGGCCGGCCCGGCCTCGGGTAAGCTTGCGGGCTCGATTTTCGCACCCCTGAAGCAAAATGGCCCAATACGTAATGTCCATGCTCCGCGTGAGCAAGATCGTGCCGCCGAAGCGGCAGATCATCAAGAACATCTCCCTCTCCTTCTTCCCCGGCGCCAAGATCGGGCTGCTGGGCCTCAACGGGGCGGGCAAATCCACCTTGCTGCACCTCGTCGGGGGAAGCCTCGAGCCCGACTCCGGCCTCATCGAACGTCGCTATGGAAGCCTGTTCGTCTTGGGGCAGGAAGACCGCGCGGAAGGGCATTTGAGCGCCAGGCAATATCTCCTCTCCGCCGATGCCGCTTTGCTCGAAAGCCATCAACGACTCGCCGCGATGGAGCGCGAGAATCTGCCCGAGCCTTTGGCTTATGCCGACC
>DAIDAU010000039.1 GCA_027310465.1 Rhodocyclaceae bacterium | reverse complement strand
CCGGTCGACCAGCACATCAAGGGCCTGCAGGCGATGGGCGCCGAGATCTCGGTCGAGCACGGCTACGTCCACGCCAAGGCGCCGCGGCTGCGCGGGGCGCGGCTGTTCACCGACATGGTGACCGTCACGGGCACCGAGAATCTGATGATGGCGGCCTGCCTTGCCGACGGCGAGACGGTGATCGAGAACGCCGCGCGCGAGCCGGAAGTCGTCGACCTGGCGAAGTGCCTGGCGGCGATGGGCGCGCGCATCTCCGGCGCCGGCACCGACGTCATTCGCGTGCAGGGCGTCGAGCGCCTGCACGGCGCCGAGCACCGCATCATGCCGGATCGCATCGAGACCGGCACCTACCTGTGCGCGGCGGCGGGGACCGGCGGCGACGTCCGCCTCACCGGCACGTCCTCCGCCTATGTCGATGCCGTGATCGACAAGCTGATGGATGCCGGCTGCGAAGTCGAGCTGTCGCGCGACGCGATCCGCCTGAAGGCGCCGCAGCGCCTGGCTGCCGTGTCGATCCGCACGGCGCCCTATCCGGCGTTTCCCACCGACATGCAGGCGCAATTCATGGCCATCAACGCGGTGGCGAAGGGCACGGCGGTGATCCGCGAGACGATCTTCGAGAACCGCTTCATGCACGCCGTCGAGCTGATCCGCCTCGGCGCCGACATCAAGATCGACGGCAACACCGCCATCGTCCAGGGCGTCGACCGGCTCAACGGCGCGACGGTGATGGCGACCGACCTGCGCGCCTCGGCGAGCCTCGTCATCGCCGGCCTGATCGCGCAGGGCGAGACGCTCGTCGACCGCATCTACCACCTCGACCGCGGCTACGAGAAGCTCGAACAGAAGCTCGCCGGCCTGGGGGCGCGCGTGAGCCGGGTAAAATAGCCGCATGGAAGGAATCACCGTCGCCCTGTCGAAGGGCCGCATCTTCGAGGAAACGCTGCCGCTGCTCGCCGCCGCGGGCATCGTGCCGGCCGAGAACCCGGAGTCCTCGCGCAAGCTGATCATCGGCACCAACCGCGCCGACGTGCGCGTCGTCATCGTGCGCGCCTCCGATGTGCCGACCTACGTGCAGTACGGCGCGGCGGATCTCGGCATCGCCGGCAAGGACGTGTTGCTCGAGCACGGCGGCGCGGGACTCTACCAGCCGCTCGACCTGAAGATCGCCAAGTGCCGCATGTCGGTCGCGGCGCCCGCCGGCTTCGACTATGCCGCCGCAGTGCGCCGCGGCGCTCGGCTGCGGGTCGCCACCAAGTACATCGAGACGGCGCGCGAGCATTTCGCCGCCAAGGGAGTGCATGTCGACCTGATCAAGCTCTACGGTTCGATGGAGCTGGCTCCGCTGGCCGGGCTTGCCGAAGCGATCGTCGACCTCGTGTCGAGCGGCGGCACGCTCAATGCCAACAATCTCGTCGAAGTCGAGCAGATCATGCCGATCTCGTCGCGGCTCGTGGTCAACCAGGCCGCGCTGAAGACCAAGCGCGCACTGATCCAGCCCGTCATCGACGCTTTCGCAAAGGCCGTCCCATGATGCGCCGCCTGACCACCCGCGATCCCGATTTCCTGGCGACGCTCGATGCGCTGCTCGCCTTCGACAACTCGACCGACGAGGCCATCGAGCGCACCGTCGCCGAGATCGTCGCCAACGTCCGCACGCTCGGCGACGCGGCGGTTCTCGACTACACGAGCCGTTTCGACAAGCTCGCGGTGACCTCGATGGCGCAGCTCGAGCTGCCGCGCGACGTCCTCGAGGCGGCGTTCCAAGGCCTGCCCGCCGCGCAGAAGAGCGCCCTGGAGCAAGCCGCCGCGCGCGTGCGCAGCTACCACGAGCGGCAGAAAGCCGAGTCCTGGGAATACACCGAAGCCGACGGCACGCGGCTCGGCCAGAAGATCACGCCGCTCGACCGCGTCGGGCTCTACGTGCCCGGCGGCAAGGCGGCCTATCCGAGCTCGGTGCTGATGAACGCCGTGCCCGCCAAGGTGGCGGGCGTCAAGGAGCTCATCATGGTGGTGCCGACGCCGCGCGGCGAGCGGAACGCGCTGGTGCTGGCCGCCGCGCATCTCGCCGGCGTCGATCGCGTGTTCACCATCGGCGGCGCCCAGGCGGTGGCCGCGCTGGCCTACGGCACGCAGACCCTTCCGCAGGTGGACAAGATCGTCGGCCCCGGCAACGCCTACGTCGCCAGCGCCAAGCGGCGCGTCTTCGGCGCCGTGGGCATCGACATGGTGGCAGGGCCTTCCGAAGTGCTGGTGATCGCCGACGCCACGGCGAACCCCGACTGGGTCGCCATGGACCTGTTCGCGCAGGCCGAGCACGACGAACTGGCGCAGTCGATCCTGCTGTGCCCGGACGCCGCGTTCATCGAGCGCGTCGCGCAAAGCATCGCCAGGCTGCTGCCCGACATGCCGCGCAAGGAGACGATTGCGGCGTCCCTGCGGGGCCGCGGCGCGCTGATCCAGGTATCCGACCTCGACGAAGCCTGCGTCATCGCCAACCGCATCGCGCCCGAGCACCTCGAATTGGCGGTGGCGCAGCCGCGCGCGCTGGTCGACAGGATCCGCCATGCCGGCGCCGTCTTCATCGGCCACTACGCCTCCGAATCGCTCGGCGACTACTGCGCCGGCCCCAATCACGTGCTGCCGACCGCGCGCAGCGCGCGCTTCTCCTCGCCGCTCGGCGTTTACGATTTCCAGAAGCGGACCAGCCTGATCGACGTTTCGGCGCAGGGCGCTCAGTCGCTGGGTCCGATCGCGTCGACGCTGGCGCACGGCGAGGGGCTGACCGCCCACGCGCGGGCCGCGGAACTGCGCCTCAAGGATTGACGCACGCGGCGGGTCGCCGGGAAGCCGGGGGCCCGCTTATGCTATGGTGAAGGCGGGGAGGATCTCGCCATGGACGTTTCCAGTCTCGTCGGGACCGGACTGCAAATCGCTCAGCTGAACCAGGCGGGCGGCCCGAGCGCCGCCGACACGGTGAGCCGGCTGACGGCGCCCGCCGCAAAGCGCTTGAGCCAGCAGTTGGAATCCACCAACGTGCAGCTCTCCGCCTACGGGCAGATCAAGAGCGCCTTCGGCGGCGCCCAAACGGCGGCAACCGCCCTGAGCAGCAGCGCGACGAGCAAGACGGCCACCAACGCCGACGTCGAAAAGGCGGCGCAGGCTTTCGTCACCGCCTACAACCAGGCGGTTCAGACGGTCGGCAGCGCCACCGCCGGTTCGGCCAAACAGGCAGGGGCGCTGGCCTCGGACTTGCGCGCGAGGGCCGCGGGCAACGACCTGGCGCGCTCGCTTACGAGCGGCAGCACGCTTGCCGGCCTCAAGCAGGCCGGCGTGACGCTGAACCAGAACGGCACGCTGAGCCTCGACACCAAGGCGCTGCAGCAGGCCTTGCAGGCGAATCCGAGCCAGACGAAAAGCACGCTCGCCGGTCTCGGTCAGCAGGTGGGCACGGCCGCGGGACGCGAGCTGGCGAGTACCGGCAACGTCGGCATCAGCGTCGGGCGGCTCACCAGCCGCGCGCAGTCGCTGAGCACGCAGCAGGCGATGCTCGGACAGCAGGCATCGAGCCTCCAGGCGACGCTCGAGCAGCAGAACGCCACGCTCAACTACCTCACGGCCAGCGGCCTAGCTGTTGAGTTGCAATAGGTTGTTCCCGCCGAGGCGAGAAGCTGGAGGCTTGTAGCCGAGGGCCGAGTGAGGCCGCCGGCTGTTGTAGTAGGCAAGAAAGGCGGGCAACCAGGAAGTGCGCTCGGCGCTGTTGGAATA
>DAIDAU010000022.1 GCA_027310465.1 Rhodocyclaceae bacterium | reverse complement strand
GGCCTGTCGGCCGTGAACTTCGGCAAGCTGGTCGGCGTCAGCGGGCAGACCGTGTACAACTGGGAGGCCGAGAAGAGTCGGCCAAGGAACGGAGAGCTTCAGGCGATAGCGGCCGTCAGGAAGATGGGTAAGCGGGAGGCGATGGCGGCGTTGGTGAGCTAGGCGTTTTCTTGGCGTCCGGCAGTCGCTCGGGACCCGAGAGGTCGACGGGCTTCACGATGGGTGGCCGCAGGGGCTCCACGTACGAGACCGCGGGCGGATTAGCCGTCTTGTGCTGATGGTTGGCGCTGGCGTGCCGCTTGTGAGCAGCCGTGGCCTCGTCGGCCATCAGGATGAAGAGCACAGCAGGTAGAGCACGAGAGAGTCTCATGCTCCTCATATAGCGCCAAGTCGCTTGATTTCCAGAATGGCGATGGGGGCTGTTCGGAGGGGGCGGTTGGCAAGGAAGGGGTCGCCCAGGTAGTGAGCAAAGCAAAGAATTCGTTTTCGCTCGATCAGGGGTTCAGTGCTTCCGGGAGGAAGCACCTGGTATCCCGCATATGAGTGGGCAGTGATAAGATGACCCCTCGATTTACCGGCTGTCCAGAATCGCTTAGGGGCCCGTGCACACCAAATACACACGACCTAAGTAACCTACTGATTATAAAACTGAACGCCTGCCTTCACACGGCAGGGGTCACTGGTTCGATCCCAGTACCGCCCACCACCTTCAAGCGCCGGCTCGGATGACCACCCCGGCTTTCATATTCGATTTCGCACTCGATCCCGGCGCAGCCCGGACGCGCCTGTCGTTCGGCGAGCCGCGCGAGGTGCTGCGCGCCGATCGCCTGGACGACGTCAAGGCGGTATTGGCCGCGGCCGAGGAGCGCGCGCGCGCCGGCGCGTGGGTGGCCGGGATGGTCGCCTACGAGGCGGCGCCCGCTTTCGATCCGGTGCTGCGCGTTCGTCCGGCCGGCGATATGCCGTTGGCCTGGTTCGCGGTGCTCGATGCGCCGCGCCGGGAGGCGGCGCCCGCTCGCCGCTCGCCCGACATGCTATCGTCCTGGACGCCGAGCATCGGCCGGGAACGCTTCGACAGCGACATCGCGGCGATTCGCCGCGCCATCGGCGACGGCGAGGCGTACCAGGTCAATCACACGTTCCGCCTGCACAGCCGCTACGCCGGCGATGCGCCGGCTTTGTTCGAACGGCTGCGCGCGGTACAGGCCTGCGACTACGCCGCCTATCTCGATCTCGGCCGCTGGCAGATCCTTTCGCTGTCGCCCGAATTGTTCTTCCGCCGCGACGGCGCGACGCTCACCGCGCGGCCGATGAAAGGGACCGCGCGGCGCGGGCTCGCGGTGGAGGAGGATTTGCGGCTCGCCGACCAGTTGCGCGCTTCGGAAAAGAACCGCGCCGAGAACCTGATGATCGTCGACCTGCTGCGCAACGACCTCTCGCGCGTCGCGCTGCCGCGCAGCGTGAAAGTGCCGCAGCTGTTCGCCATCGAGCGCTATCCGACGCTGCTGCAGATGACGTCGACCGTCACCGCCGAGGCGCGGCCCGACGCCGGCCTGGCGGATATCTTCGCCGCACTGTTTCCTTGCGGCTCGGTCACCGGCGCGCCGAAGGCGGCGGCCATGAAGATCATCGCCGCGCGCGAGACCGAGCCGCGCGGCGTCTACTGCGGCGCCGTCGGTCTGCTCAAGCCCGGCGGCGACGCCGTGTTCAACGTTGCCATCCGCACAGTCGCGATCGACCGCGACAGCGGCACGGCGAGCTGCGGCGTCGGCGGCGGCATCGTCTGGGATTCGACCGCCGGCGACGAGTACGCCGAGGCCCTGCTCAAGGCGCGCTTCCTGTCGGCGGAGGCGAGCGAGTTCGATCTGCTGGAGACGCTGCGCCTCGAGGACGGACGCTACGTTCGGCTGGATCTGCATCTCGCGCGGATGGCTTCATCGGCGGCCCATTTCTGCCGTCCGTTCGACGCAGCCGCGTGCCGCGCGCGCCTTGGCGCGCTGGCCGCCGAAGCCGGGCCGCAGCCGCTGCGGGTTCGTCTGCGCCTCGAGGCGTGCGGCGCCTTGGAAATCACCACGGCGCCGCTGCCCCCGGCGGCGGCCGCGCCGCTTGCCTTCGCGCTGGCCGACCATCCGGTTTCGCGCGACAGCCTCTGGCTCTACCACAAGACCACGCGCCGCGAGGCCTTCGAACGGGCGACGGCCGCCCGCCGCGAGGTCTTCGACGTGCTGCTGTGGAACGAGGACGGCGAACTCACCGAGTTCACGCGCGGCAACGTGGTACTCGACCTCGACGGTCGCCTGCTGACGCCGCGCCGCGACAGCGGACTGCTCGACGGCTGCCTGCGCCGCGAACTGCTCGATCGCGGCGAAATCGCCGAAGCGGTGCTGCACCGCGACGACCTCGCGCGGGCGAGCCGCGTCTGGTTCATCAACAGCCTGAGGGGCTGGGTCGAAGTGCGGCCGGCGGAGCCGCCGCAGGCGCCGGCGATGCGGGTGGAATCGGCGGCGCGATAGCCCGCGTCCGGTGCGCTGCCTTCGATCGGTGCTGGGGAATTCCCGCGGGCGGCGCCGGAATCCCGGCGCCGCCCGGCCTTATCGAACTCCCGCCGTCAAACCTGGGCGGTGCGGACTTCAGCCCGCGCCCTGGCCTGGTCTTCGGCGGGCCGGCGCGCCCATTCCGCCTGGACCGTCTCGCGCTGCGCCTCGAGTTCCGGCGGCAGCGGCGTGGGCAAATCGTTGAGCCGCTCGAGTTGTTCGCAGACGTCCTTCGTGCTCCACGTGCCTACCAAGTCTGCAAAGGTCATTTCGGACTCCTCTCGTCATGTCCACACTTCAAGGTCAGAATAACATGGACCAATGGCGCGATAGATATGCTTCGCTGCACCATCAATCCTCGCTTGCCTCGCTCTGTTCGGCCTCGATCCTGATGCCGAGCAGGTGCTGCGTGTCGGCGTCGAACAGCGCGTCGATCTGGGCGCGCAGCGCGTTGTAGGACCGGTTGTCGCCGTTGCCGAATCCGGTGTCGTTGATGAGATGAAGCAGGGCCTTCGCTTCGACGTCCTGGATACCCGCTTTGTGGCTGACGTGGTAGGTGGTGATCTGCATCGTCGTTCTCCTTGACCGGTTGAGCATTGGGTTCGGCTCCGGAACGTATATTGAGTAGTGGAGCGCGTAAGTCAAGTATAGGGACGATGCTGCGCCGCGGCATGGCATTTGAGCGCCGCTGCGGGGAAAATGTTATGTAATTAAAACAATTACATGCAAAAGGCGTGTCGTATGGTGAAATGTGCTTGCCATTCGCGCAATGACAACGTTTCCTAGCGTTCAGCTTCCGGCCGCATCGCCGGAGCTATTTCATGCGCGGCGCGTCGTCCTTCAGGACGAGGTGGGGGCTCGAAAATGGGGCCAGCCGTTCGAGAAAGTCGAGCAGTTCGAACGCCGGCGAATTGGCGAAGAACTTGGTCTTGGGGATCTCCATCCAGATGCGGTCGGCGAAGAAGGCGAGTTCGTAGGGCGTATCGCCGATGCCGTCGCCGTTGCGGTCGAAGCCCTGGTAGTCGCTCCAGTAGTTGGCATGCCAGACGTTGGCGGAGCCCGTGCTGCCGGGCGCGCCGGCGACGACCTGGACGAGGTTGTGCTCGAAGCGGTTGTCGATGATGCGATGGCCGCCTTGTTCGCCGTAGAACGACATGCCGACGGCGTTATGGGCGAAGCGGTTGCCGCGGATCGTCAGCACGCGCTCGCCGGAGAGCGGCGCATTGGCCAGCAGGCCGACGGCGCAATGCAGCACCTCGTTGTTCTCGATCAGGCCATCGCCGCTGTCCTTGAAGGTGATGCAGGCGCCGCCGCCGTCGCTCACGTGGCTGACGGCGTTGCGCCGCAGGATCGCGCCTTCGGAATAGAGCACGACGATGCCGGTCGCCGTATGGGAGATGACGTTGCCCTCGATCAGCGTGCGCGGCGAGAACACCACGTGCAGCGCGTAGCGGCCGTCGTCGAGCCGGTTGCCGAGGATGCGGTTGTCTGGCGAATTGGCCAGCGTGAGGTCGCGCACGCGCGTGAAAGCGTTCGCCGCGACGACGTTGTCGCGGCTGTTCCACAGCCGCAGGCCATCGCCGCGCATGCCGAGCTCGAGGTCCTTGCCGGTGACGCGATTGCGCTCGATGCGGTTGCGGTTGCCCTGGTGCACCTGGATGCCGAACAGCGCGTCCTCGACGACGTTCTCTTCGACGCGGTTGGCGTCGCCGTCGACGACGATGCCGGAGTCCATGGCGTCGACGCTGGCGCCGCTGCCCGTCAGCACGAGGCCGCGCACCGTGGCGCCGCTGGTGTGCACGGTCAGCACGGTGCCCTTGTCGCCGCCGTCGATCACGGCCTTGCCGCCGCCCTGGAGCGTCAGCGGCTTGGCGACGACGATCGGCCCCGCGTAGCGGCCCGGCGCGATCGAGAGCGTCGCTCCCGGCGGCGCGGCGTCGACCAGCGCCTGCAGGTCCTGCGTCGCCGCCCAGACCGGCAGCGCGAGCAGCGTCAGGAGGGCGGCGAACAGGCGGCCAGGCGGTGCCGTTCGCGGTGCGTGTTTCACGAAACGTACTCTTCGTGTCGGGATAGGCAGTCTGCCATCGCCTGCGGCGCGGGCCTTGACGGCAGTCAATAAGACCCGGCAGCGCCGGCAGTCGATGCGCCCCGCCCGGACTCCGGTTATGGGCGCCGCTCGTCCCGGCCGGCCGCGGCCCGCTGTCCCTCGGCTTCCCAGGGCAGCACCCCGGTGAATAGCGACGCGGCGCGCTTGATGGCGCTCCACGCCATCGCGACGAACATGCCGAACCAGAACGCGACTTCCACCAGGTAGGGCCAGAAGTCCCGCGCGAACGCGGCGGCGCCGGCGGCCTCGCCGCGGGGCAGCAGCGCGATCAGCAGGCCCGCGGCCACGGCGAAGACGGCACCGTGCTTGAGGGCCGCGATCAATTCCCTCAGCCAATAGCGGAACTCGTTCTCGAGATCGTCGTTGACGGCCCAGCGCTCGGTCATGGCTGCCTCCACGGAGATCGCGGTAAGCCGATTCGACCAGCGCCTTCATGAACCGGTTCGGGCGGCCGTCTAGTTCCATTGAACTCTTTCGAATCTCGCATCGTCTATCAACGACTTGTTTCTATCGCCGGAAGGCCGGCGCTCGCAATCATGGCACCTATCGGCAGTTCCTTGCTGGACATTCTTCAAC
>DAIDAU010000020.1 GCA_027310465.1 Rhodocyclaceae bacterium | reverse complement strand
CAGGCGGCAGCGTCACGGCCTGGGGCCTGCTCGAAACCGCGATCTGCCGCGGCAACGCGTCGAAGGCTTGGGCCTTGTTCGTCGAGTACATGCGCGCGACCAAGGGCAAGGCGAGCGTTTCGCTCAAGGCCGCGAAAGACCTCTGCGCGCGCTTCGACGTGGACATGAACGTCGACGACTTCGCCGACGCCAACAAGGCGGGCGAGAGCGAAATCTTCGCGACGCTGGCAAGCGCGTCGTTCGATCGGGTCGTCCGCAATGGCGGCCTCGGCAACCTCTTGGAGGCCGCGCGCTCGCGCGGTCTCTCGGGTGTAGTAGCGGCAGCGACCGCAATTTCCAATGGCTGTGTCTATTCATAAGGAGAGTGTCATGAGTCTGTTAGCGCGTCACGTTTCGCAACTGAAATCCGAAGAACTCGTCCTCGGCTGCAGCTCCGGCTTCAAGGGCGAAGCCGGCACCAAGTTCGCCGACATCGAGAGCACGAAGATCTGCATCGTCGGCGCGCCGTCGTCGAAGGGCTACAACGGCTACACCGGCATCGACCAGAAGATCGCCGATGCCAGCGTCGGCAAGGCGATGGAGGGTAAGGCGTTCCCGGCGCGTTGCCTCGTCACCTACGAGCGCCGCACGGCCGTGCAGAAGTCGAGCTTCGAGGGCCGCGAGACGCAGAAGGACGTCGAGCTGCTGGTCGTCGTCGGCATCGAGTACCTGAGCCAGGTCGATTTCGCCGACGTCAAGGCGAAGCACGACGAGTCGGGGCGCAAGGCGGCCTGACGATGCGGATCATGAGCGCGTTTGGGGAATGGCACTGATGGCCGTCTGCGTCACTGTGGCCAAGAGCGGCAGCTCCTACGTCCTGGCGCTGGACGGCAACCTGTCCAATGTGCCGATCCAGCTGCCGGACGCGGGGGCGATTCCCTCGGGTTGCCCCTACGCGCTCATGACCGCCGCCGAGTGGCAAGCCTACAAGTCGCTCTACAACAACGTCACTGCGCCGTTCGACTACGCGCAGGGCGCGGCGATCTTCGGCTTCTTCCTGACCAACACGCTGCTGTGCTGGTGGGTGGCGAAGAACGCCGGCCTGCTGATGGATTTGGTACGCCGTGCCGCCTCGACGGTGCGGCGCTGAAGGTTTCGCCCGGTCGGGCGAAAGCGGCCCCGGCGCTTTCCGGGGATTTGCAGCATGAACTTGAAAGGGAAAGACATGCGCAAGCTCTACAACCAACTGGCCTTCTTTTTGGCCTGCCTCCTGCCGGCGTTCGCGTTCGCGACGCCGGTTGATCTGAGTCCCCTGACCGCTGCGGTGGACTTCTCGAGCGTCACGACCGCCGTCCTGGCGATCGCGGCGCTCTTGATGGCCGTGTACGTGGCGATCAAGGGCACGAAGATTGTCCTGCACATGGTGCGCGGCGGCTAAGCGTGCATCAGCGGGACCGGCTCTCGGGTCGGTCCCGTTTCTTCTTCGAGGAGGCGAAGCATGGCAAGTCCGGATTTATCGACGTTGGTCAGCACGGCAGGTTCGATCGTGGCGACGGTCGCGGCGACGCTGGTCGCCATCGCCGCCGCATTGATCGGCCTCTATGTCGAAGTGCGCGGCGTGCGGCTTGTCGTCAATAGCGTGCGCGGTCGCATCGCTACGCACGCGCTGGAACGCGAATTCGAGCGGCGCTACGAACGCGAATACAAGCGCCGCATGTATCGCGAATGGAAGACGGCACAAATCGGGCCACAGCGCCGTCGCTGGTGACGGGATCGGCATGATGTCCGTCAATGATGCGTGGTATCTGGTCATGGCGCTGTTCGGCATGCTCTGCGCCTGGGCGATCGTGAAAGGACTTTCGAATGACTAACAAGCGAGTGATGGCACGGCTGCTCTCCCCGGTGCTGGTCGTGTGGTTCGCGATCATGCCTTACCGCGAGGCCCGCGCGGTTCCGATGGCGATTCCGATCCTGATCGCCGGCCTGAATTCGAGCGGCGGCGTCGCGATCGCCGACCTGGCGGCGGCCAGTCTGTCGGCCCTCATCGGCGGAACCATCGTCGCGCTTGCCATCACGCCGCAGCAAGCGGACGCGCCGACACTGCGCTTACCGACGACGTCCGCGGCATCGGATAACGCGATCAAGCCGCCGGACGCGCCGCAAACCGTGCCCCCGGAAAAATATGTATGGATCGTGGATCGGGGCGGCATCCAGGCCGATACTCAGCAAAGCGCGCTCGATCAATTTTGCGTGAGTTGGGAAGGCACCGGCAGTACATGCGGCGGCGGCACATGTTCCACCGGCAGCGCGTCTATTGGCAATAATCGCATGTCGTGCGCGATCGACCAGTATGGGCTTCTCGGCGATGCGACACAGATTTGGCGCAAGGGCATATGTCCCAACGGTACCACCGAGGTGTACGACGACTCCGGCGCCGTCTCGGCATGCACGGTGACGGACGCAAGAGCGGTTCAAGCGGATGGGAATCTCGATTTCGCGCGTAACGGATCGACCTTCGTGGCGCTTCCCGACAAAGACACAGACAAATCAAAACTGCCTTTCGTGCTTCAGTCCAATGCATTCCTGACATCGGGCACGGACGCGCACGGCAATCCTCAGACGGTGACCTTGCAGCCCTTGTCGACGGGCGGGTCGCTGCTGATCGTGCGCACCGAAAGGACGGACGCGGACGGGCAGAAGTTCATCGATCGTCAGATCGTCCAAATCTCTGCGGTCGGCGCAGTAACGACCGGTTCGGAAGCCAATGCGACCGGGCAGGGTTCCTATGTCGATCCGGCGACGGGTACTTACGTCATCACGGAAGCCGGCGCCACGTCGCCGACGCAGACCGGAACGGACACGGGGACGGGCTCGCAGTCGATCACTTTCCCCTCGGACTACGCGCGCCAGGGAGAAGCGGCTGCGGCGGCGACCGGGATAGTGGCGGGATTGGATACCCTGCACCAGGATTTGACGAAGACGGCGGAAGCACCAGGTGACCCGGTCTACGATAAGGAGTACACGGGCTTTGGCGACACATTTCACGGTCTGCTCAGCTGGCAGCTGCCGGGCCATAGTTCCGAATGCCCGACAGGTTCGTTTTCGGCATTCGGCACGGTGTACACGCTCGATGCGCACTGCACGCTGATGCAGTCGCACGAAGGCACCATTCGCGCGTCGATGGTGGCCGCGTGGTCGCTGCTCGCCTTGTTCATCGTACTGAGAGCCTGACATGCAAGCGCTTCTATGGCCGATCGTGTCGTGGCTGCTGCGCGAAGTCGTCGTCAGGTTCGTCGCTGTCGCCGTCGTCTTTGAATTGCTGGTAATCCTCGTGCCGAAAGCGATCGCGATCGTGTCGCCCTGGGCCGGCACAGGCGGTTTGACGAGCGCGTTTGCCGGCCTGCCGGCGGGCGTCTGGTGGGGCCTCGACATGCTGGCCGTTGGCTACGGCATTCCGCTGGTAATCAGCGCCTACGTGGCGCGCTTCCTGATCCGGCGCATTCCGCTGATCGGCTGACGCCATGCCGATCTTCGCCTACGTCGGTCGGCCACGCAGCGGCAAAAGCTACGAAGTCGTCTCGGTCGTCATCCTCGGCGCGCTGCGCGACGGCCGGCGCGTCGTCTCGAACATCGCCGGACTGGACTATGCGGCGATGGTGGACATGCTGTTGGCCGAGGGCGTGCCGATCGAGAAGATCGGCAAGCTCGCCTCCGTGACGAACGAGCAGGTCGCGAAGCCCTCCTTCTGGCGCACCGACCAGGACGAGGCCAGCGGCTTCGAGTCGTTCATCCAGCCCGGCGATCTCGTTGCACTCGACGAAGTTTGGCGTTTCTTCCCGCGGGGTCGCGGCGCCATCGAACCGCGCGCACAAAACTTCTTTCGCATGCACGGCCACATGCCGGACCCGAAGACCGGCTATATCTGCCAGATCGCACTAATTTCGCAGTCGATCCGCGATTTCAACGGCAACGTCTGCGATGTCGTCGAACAGACCTATCGCATGGTCAAGCTCTCGAAGCTCGGTCTCGACCAATCATATCGTGTCGAGATCTACGAGGGCGGCAACGTTCGGCGCGCCGATTTCATTCGCGAACTGGTGCGCCAGTATGATCCGAAGTATTTCGCGCTCTACCGTTCGCACAGCCAGAAGAAAGAGGGCGCCGCCGCGGCCGACGAGAAGAAGGCCGACGATCGCGGCAACGTGCTTAAGTCGGCGTTGTTCCGGCTGGGACTTCCGCTCGCGGCCGTGATGTTTCTGTTCGGTGGCTTGGGTCTCTATCGGTTCTTCAACCCGGCAGCCAAGAAGCCCTCCGAGGTGACCGAAGCGGCGGCGCCGACGCCTGGCAAATCTAAGCCTGCGGCGGAAAGGCCGAAGCAGGCCGACGATTGGCGCGTGGCCGGCTTCGTCGATGGCGGCCAGGGCACGATCGTCCTGCTCGATGGCGGGCAGATGCGGACGCGGTTTCTGGTCGATCCACCGGCGCTGAAGCTCACACGCTGGACGGCCGAAGTGATGTTGCCGAATGGCGAATTCGCGACGTCATGGACGCAGCCGTCGCATAGCGACGGACTGTTGTCGGGTGGCACGAAATGATGCGGTTCGTCGCGGCGTTGTTGACGGTCTTCGTCTCTTGCGCCGCGCTCGCCGAGGACAAGGCGACCCTGCGCATGGACGCCGCGCGCCTGCCCGATCTCGCGCGGCTGGCGTTCGGCGAAATCGAAGGGAGGCCGTTCGCGTTCTCGCCGGAGTTTGACGAGTGCGACAAGCGGTTGACGCTGCACTTGTGGAACGTCGAGAAGACAACCCTCGTGCTGGCGATCCGGCGTGGTATCGAGAACGCCGGCTTCCAGGCCGAACAGAAAGGCGGCGTAATCTGGATCGAGCCGCGCGAGAAGGCGTCCGAACTCGTCGAGGTGTATTCGCCGCAGTTCCGTTCGGCGAGCTACATCCTCGATGCGGTCGCAGCGTTCTTTCCGGCCGGCACGTTCGGTTCGCAGCGCGGCGTCGCGAACGCAATGCCGGCAGTGGCGCCTGCGGCTTCCTTGGCGGCGTCGCCGAATGGCAATCACGGCAAGCCGGGACAACCAGCGCCGGCCGATACGGGCAGTAGCGCGTTCTCCGTGACCGACAAGCGGCCGGAACTGATCGTGTTTCAAGGGCGCGCGGCTGATTGGGCACGCTTCCAAAAGCTCGCGGCCGAGATCGACTCGCGGCCGGCCGAGATTGTCGTCAAGGCCGTCGTCTACGAGGTCGGCAACGCGCAAAGCGAAGGCGGCGCGCTGGCGTTGGCGCTCAAGGTCGCCGGCGGCAAGCTTGGGATCAATCTCGGCAACGCCGGATCGGCGGGCGGCTGGTCGGCCGTGCTGCACGGTGCGGGCCTCGATGTCGTGTTCAACGCCTTGGGCCAGGATAGCCGCTTCAAGGTCGTGTCCTCGCCTCGCCTGCGGGTCATGAGCGGTCAATCGGCGCGGCTCGTCGTCGGTTCGGATACGCCGGTCCTCGGCGCCGCGAATCTCGACAAGAACGGCAACCCGGTGCAGAGCGTCGAGTACAAGTCGTCGGGAGTGATTTTTAGCCTGACGCCACAGCTGCGCGGCGGCATGTCGGAGTTGGCGATCACGCAGCAAATCTCGAACTTCGTGCCGACGACGACGGGCGTCAACGGCAGTCCGACGCTGATCAAGCGCGAACTGGCGACGGCGGTCGGGGTGACCGATGACGATGTGCTCGTGCTGGGCGGCCTGGAAGAAGCGAAGGACAGCGGTGTTGACAGCGGCCCGACTTGGCTGCCGGGATGGCTACGCGGATCGAGCGCCGACAAGTCGAACTCCGAGATTCTGCTGATTCTGCAGGCGCAACGGATTTGAAAATGCCGAATGTATATGATATGATGTATGCATTAAGCGAGATTGGGCGAGGTGAGGCTTGACGATGTCTCATCCGCCGCTCAAACTTACATCTATCAATTCACCTGACATAAACGTCGTGGCCAAAGCGGCCGTCGCGTTAGTCCTCGACTTCCATGCCAAGACAAGCCGCCCTTTACTGTCGATCGTCCAAGGACCGCAGCGCGATCTCGATCCAGGCTCAACGGCACGAGCTACTCGAACTGGCCAGGACGCGCAACCTGATCGTTTCGGCTGAATACGCCGACGCTGTCGAATCCGGTAAGGACACCGACCGGCCCGGATTCCAGAAACTATTGCGCGACATGAAAATGCACTCGCGTGCGTGGACGGCGATTCTTGTCTATGACACCAGCCGCATCGGTCGCCGGCGATATATCGCCGAGGCATTTCGGCATGAATGCAAGAAACTTGGCATCGAAATCCTGTTCGCCAAAGTGCCCGAGGTCGATCCGATCTCCCAGGTGATCCTCGATTCCGTGCTGCAGGCGATGGACGAAGTGCACAGTTTGATGAGCCGTGAGAAGGGCCTAGCCGGCATGGCGGAGAATGTGCGCCAAGGCTTTCGGGCCGGTGGCCGCGCGCCCTACGGCTATCGCTTGGTGTCGATCGACACCGGCCAGGTGCGCGACGGCGAAGCCGTCACGAAAAGCCGCCTTGAGCCGGACCCTGTCACCAGCCCGAAGATTTCCGCTTGGTTGAAGGGCCGCGCGTTGGGGAAAAACGGGCGCCTGCTCGCCGATCAACTCGGCATCGAGCTGGCCAAGAGCAGCCTGGCGCATCTTGAGTGGTCCGCGTTGACCTATGCCGGGCACACCGTCTGGAACGTGCACCGCGGGAAGGATGAGGCCGTCGGAAGCCGCAGACGGCCCAGGGACGAATGGATCATCCAGCGGAACACTCACCCTGCCTTGATCAGCGACGACGAAGCAGAGGCCATCCTGGCGCGCCTAGAGAGCAAGAAAGCGGAGCGCGGGACACGGACACGGGCATCGGACTACCTGTTCGCCGGGCTAATGAAGGCGCCGGACGGCCGCGCGTGGCACGGCAATGCCGGCAACTACCGCATCGGTAGCGCCAACATCCGGTCGACGATCCTTGAGGAGGCGATCCTGCAACAGGTCGCGATCGACTTGCGCGGCGACGAAATGGTACGGTCGATGACGGAAACGGCCAGGCGCGCGCAGCAGCCCGGCGACGGCGACGAGTTGGCCGGACTGCAGGACGAGCTTCGCGACATCGAAAGACGGATTTCCAAACTAACCGGCCTGCTGGAGGCGACGGACTCGCCAAGCCCGCTGCTGCGCCGGATCGAGGACTTGGAGAAGACCCGCGACGAGGCCCTTGACCGGCTTACTACGCTGGAGGAAGAGACACGCCGCGCGAAGACTTTGGCCGCCGTGAAAGAAAGCGACGTACGCCGCCTGCTCGACACGCTGGCCGAGGACATGGCGGCACTCGATCGCGAGCACCTGAAGGACTTCTTGGCCGGGATGATCGAGGAGATTTCCCTCGATCCAGCCACTCGCTCCGGGGAGATCCGTTACCGGATCGGAGCAAGTGGGGTTAAGCTGGCGTCCCCACGGGGATTCGAACCCCGGTTCATACCGTGAAAGGGTATTGTCCTAGGCCTCTAGACGATAGGGACTTCGTCTTTGGTGGAGGTACGCGGGATCGAACCGCGGACCTCTTGCATGCCATGCAAGCGCTCTCCCAGCTGAGCTATACCCCCACAAGAGAGCGCGCATTATACGGAGGGGGCCTACCCCTGTAAAGCGCTTTTTCGCATTAGATCACTTTGCCCGGATTCATGCGCCCCGCGGGGTCGAGCGCCTGCTTGACGGCGCGCATCAGCGCCATTTCCACGGGACTCTTGTAGCGCAGGATCTCCTCGCGCTTGAGCTGCCCGAGGCCATGTTCCGCGGAAATGGAACCGCCGAGTTCGTGCACGAGATCGTGCACGATGCGATTGACGGCCGGCGTCGCGGCGATGAATTTCGCGTTGTCGAGCGCCGCCGTCTGCGACTGGTTGTAGTGCAGGTTGCCGTCGCCGATGTGGCCGAAGCAGACGACGCGCACGCCGGGGAACGCCTGCTGCAGCGCCGCGTCGGCGCGCGCGATGAATTCGGCGATGCGCGACACCGGCACGGCGATGTCGTGCTTGATGGCGAGCCCTTCGAGCTTCTGCCCTTCGGCGACGTTCTCGCGCAGCGCCCACAGCGCTCGCCCTTGCGCTTCGCTCTGCGCCAGCGCCACGTCGAGGACCTCGCCCGCTTCGATCGCCTCGGCGAGCACGCGCTCGAGAATCCGCGCGAGCGGCGGCTCGGCCAGCGTGTCGGCGAGTTCGACCAGCACCTGCCAATCCGGACGGCCGGCGAGCGGATCGCGCGCGTTGGGAATATGGCGCAGCACGAGGTCGAGCGCGGGACGGCCGACGATCTCGAACGCCGTGACGCGATCGCCGGTCTGCGCGCGCAAGCGCGTGAGCAGCGCCACTGCTGCGGCCGGATCCGGCACGGCGGCCCACGCGACGGCCTGCTGGCGCGGGCGCGGGAACAGCTTGAGCACCGCGGCGGTGATCAGGCCCAGCGTGCCCTCGGCCCCGATGAAGAGCTGCTTGAGATCGTAGCCGGTGTTGTCCTTGCGCAGGCCGCGCAGCCCTTCCCAGACGCTGCCGTCGGGCAGCACCACTTCGAGGCCGAGCGCGAGTTCGCGCGCGGTGCCGTAGCGCAGCACCTGCACGCCGCCGGCGTTGGTCGACAGGTTGCCGCCGATGGTCGCCGTCCCTTCCGCCGCGAGCGACAACGGGAACAAGCGGTCGATCGCGGCGGCAGCCTCCTGCACCTGCATCAGCGTGCAGCCGGCCTCGACGGTGATGGTGTCGTTGGCGGCGTCGCTGGCGCGCACGCGATCGAGGCGCGTCAGGCTGACCACGACTTCGCCGCCGCCGCGCGGCGTGGCGCCGCCGCAGAGACCCGTATTGCCGCCTTGCGGCACGATGGCGACGTCGGCCGCGGCGCAAAGCCTCACGACTTGCGCGACCTCCTCGGTCGTGCCCGGGCGCGCGACGCACAGCGCCTGGCCTTCGTAGCGCCCGCGCCAGTCGCGCAGGTAGGGCGCGACGTCGGCCGCTTCGGTCAGCACGTAGGGAGCGCCGATGGCGGCACGCAGCGCGTCGACGAGTTCTCTCACATTTCCACCGCGTGCATGATCGCCGGCATCATCCGTTCGACCACGGCGCGGCCCTCGGCGATCGCTTCGGCGGCGCGGTGATAGTCGAGCAGGGCGAGATCGCCGAGACGCGGCCGCAGCAGCAGGTCGGCCGGCTCGCCGGCCAGGCGGCTGCGCGCGATGCGCGTCTGCATGATGTGCAGGCTGGTGGCGAGCACGCCGGTCAGCGGCGGCGCGTCGCCGTTGCCGCCCAGGCCGATGGCGGCGAGCAGGCGGCGCCCCCACGGCGACGGCTCTTCTCCCGCCTCGGGCGTGCGCAGCGCAAACGGGCTGTTGAGGATGTCGGCGCCGACGTCGACGGCGATGACGATGTCGGCGCCCATGGCGCGGCACAGCGACACCGGCACCGGGTCGACGAGCCCGCCGTCGACGAGCAGGCGATCGTCGTACAGCACCGGGGTGAACAAGCCGGGCAGCGCGCAGGAGGCGCGCACCGCTGCGGCGACCGATCCCTCGCGCAGCCAGACCTCGCGCCCGGTGCCGAGATCGGTGGCGCTGCAGCCGAAGGGTATCGGCAAGGCGGTGATGTCGCGATCGGCGAAGTGGCGCTCGAAGAACGCCATCAGCTTGTCGCCCTTGAGCAGGCCGCCGCCGTTGAGGGTCAGGTCCATCAGGCCGAGCACCTGCTGCCAGGTGAGCTGGCGCACCCAGGTCTCGAGCGGGTCGAGTTCGCCGCTGGCGGCCGCGGCGCCGACCAGCGCACCGATCGAGCAGCCGCAGATGACGTCGGGATTGACGCCGGCCTCGGCCAGCGCGCGCACGACGCCGATGTGCGCCCAGCCGCGCGCCGAGCCGGATCCCAGCACCAGGCCGATGCGATGCTTGCGCGCGGGGGGCTTCATGCGAGCGTGGCGAACAGGTCGTGCACGTCGCAGTCGGTGACCGTGACCTCGGCGAAATCGCCGATCAGCAGGTCGTGGCCGTCGGTGACGTAGACCAGGCCGTCGATGTCGGGCGCGTCGGCGGCCGAGCGGGCGATCGCGCCTTCGTCGTCGACGTCGTCGACGAGCACCCGGATGCGGCGGCCGATCTTCGCCTCGAGGCGCTGCGTGCTGATGTCCTCCTGATGCTGCATCAGGCGCAGGCGCCGTTCCTCGCGCACGGCCTCGGGCAGCGCGCCCGGCAGCTCGTTGGCGGCGGCGCCCTCGACCGGCGAATAGGCGAAGGCGCCGACGCGGTCGAGCTGCGCTTCGTCGAGGAAGTCGAGCAGCTCGTTGAACTCGCGCTCGGTCTCGCCGGGAAAGCCGGTGATGAAGGTCGAGCGGATCGTGAGATCCGGCACGACGCGGCGCCATGCCGCGATGCGCTCGAGCACCTTCTCCGAGGAGGCCGGCCGCTTCATCAGCTTGAGGATGCGCTCGCTGGCATGCTGGAACGGCACGTCGAGATAGGGCAGGATCCTGCCCTCGGCCATCAGCGGCAGCAGCTCGTCGACGCTCGGATAGGGATAGACGTAGTGCAGGCGCACCCAGACGTCCAGTTCGCCGAGCGCCTGGCAAAGATCGTAGAGGCGCGTCTTGAGCGGCCGCCCTTCCCAGAAGCCGGTGCGGTACTTGATGTCGACGCCGTAGGCGCTGGTGTCCTGCGAGATCACCAGCAGTTCCTTGACGCCGGATCTCGCCAGCGCCTCGGCCTCGCGCATCACGTCGCCGATCGGCCGGCTCACCAGCGGCCCGCGCAGCGCGGGGATGATGCAGAAGGTGCAGTGGTGGTTGCAGCCTTCGGAGATCTTGAGATAGGCGTAATGCTGCGGCGTCAGGCGGATGCCCTGCTCGGGCACGAGGTCGACGAAGGGATCGTGCAAGGGCGGCAGATGCCGGTGCACGGCGGCCATCACTTCCTGCACCGCGTGCGGGCCGGTCACGGCGAGCACGCTCGGATGCGCCTCCATGACGACGTCGCCCTTGGCGCCGAGGCAGCCGGTGACGATCACCTTGCCGTTCTCGGCCAGCGCCTCGCCGATGGCGTCGAGCGACTCGGCGACGGCCGCGTCGATGAAGCCGCAGGTGTTGACGACGACGAGATCGGCGCCGGCGTAGCTGCCGGAGATCGCATAGCCCTCGGCGCGCATGCGCGTCAGGATCTGTTCGGAGTCGACCGTCGCCTTCGGACAACCGAGGGAGACGAAGCCGACGGTGGGGATTTTCGTCTTGGCGGGGCGGGTCGTTTTCGGTTTGGCGTCCGTGCGCGATGCGCGACCCGTCATTTCTTCTCTTCGGCTTTTTCGGCGCCCGCCGCGGCGGGGAAGCCCGGGAACTGCAGCCCCGTGAACATTTTCTTGGTCTGCTCCTGCATGCGGTCCTGCATCTGCTGGAACATCTTGCTGCTCTGTTCGACGTAGGCGGACATCATGTTCTGCATCGCCGGCCCCTGGAAGCCGAGGAACTGCGCCCACAGGTCCTTGCTCGCCGTGCTGTTGTCGCCGTAGAGCGTGCGCGCCTGCTCGTGCAGCTTGTGCTGCATCTCGGCGAAGGCCTTGATGTTGTTCTCGAGGTACTTGCCCATCATGCCCTGCATGGCGTTGCCGTAGAAGCGGATCATCTGCGACAGCAGGTCGGAGGTGAACATCGGCGCGCCGCCGGCCTCTTCCTCGAGGATGATCTGCAGCAGGATGCTGCGCGTCAGGTCCTCGCCCGACTTGGCGTCGACGACCTGGAAGTTCTCGTGCTGCAGGACCAGTTCCTTGACGTCGGCCAGCGTGATGTACGTACTGGTGCGCGTATCGTAGAGACGCCGGTTCGGGTATTTCTTGATCAAGCGGACCGCTGCAGCCATTTCAATGTCTCCCCCAGGGAATGCCGGCACCCTTGGGGCGCCGGCCTTGCTTTCGTATTACTGGAAGTGTAACCCACCGTTGATGTTGAGCGTGGCGCCGGTCATGTAGCCGGCCAGTTCGGACGCCAGGTACGAGCACAGCCCGCCGATCTCTTCGGGCTTGGCCAGGCGCTTCATCGGGATCGTGTCGACGATGCTCTTCAGCACGTCCTCGCGGATCGCCATGACCATCTTGGTGGCGACGTAGCCCGGAGCGATGGCGTTGACCGTCACGCCCTTGGTCGCCAGTTCCTGCGCCAGCGCCTTGGTGAAGCCGATCACGCCGGCCTTGGCGGCCGAGTAGTTGGTCTGGCCGGCCTGGCCCTTGACGCCGTTGACCGAGGAGATGTTGATGATGCGGCCCCAGCCGCGCTCGGCCATCTTGGCGGAGACCTGCTTGGTCATGTTGAAGAGGCTGGAGAGGTTGGTGGAGATCACCGCCTCCCATTGGTCCTTCTCCATCTTGGCGAACATGCGGTCGCGCGTGATGCCGGCGTTGTTCACCAGGATGTCGATCGGGCCGGCCTTGGCTTCGGCCTCGGCCACCATCGCCTTGCACGAGTCGATGTCGGCGACGTCGCCGGCGACGGCGATGAAATCGGTGTAGCCGGCGGCCTGCTGTTCCTTGAGCCACTCGTCCTTGTTGTCGAACTGCGGATGATAGGCCGCGACCACCTTGTAGCCGTCCTTGGCGAAGGCATGGCAAATCGCGGTGCCGAGACCGCCCATGGCGCCGGTGACGAATGCTACGCGTTGAGACATGGTGTTTCCTTTCGGGTTGAAGATTTGTTGGGTCCGATAGCGAACGTCAGAACATGTGCTGGCCGCCGTTGATCGAAATGTTGGCGCCCGTGACGAACGCCGCCTCCTCCGAGGCAAGATAGGCGACGAGACCGGCGACCTCCTCGGGCTTGCCCAGCCGCGCCTGCGGAATCAGCGGCAGGATCTTGCTTTCGAGGACGTCTTGCGGAATCGCCATCACCATCTTGGTGCCGATGTATCCCGGCGAAATCGTGTTCACGGTGACGCCCTTCTTCGCGACTTCGAGCGCCAGCGCCTTGGTGAAGCCGTGCATACCGGCCTTGGCGGCCGAGTAGTTGGTCTGCCCGAACGCGCCCTTGGTGGCGTTGACCGAAGAGATGTTGATGACGCGCCCCCAGCCGCGCTCCACCATGCCGTCCATGACCTGCTTGGTCATGTTGAAGACGGAATCGAGGTTGGTGCTCATGACGGCATCCCAATCCGCCTTGGTCATTTTCTTGAAGGTCATGTCACGGGTGATGCCGGCATTGTTGACCAGCACGTCGACCGGGCCCACCTCCCGGGTCACCACATCGACAC
>DAIDAU010000018.1 GCA_027310465.1 Rhodocyclaceae bacterium | reverse complement strand
CACTTGCACCTGCGCGACGGCGCGGCGCTTGCCGCCGTCATCGGCGACAGCGCGCGGCGCTTCGGCCGCGCCATCGTCATGCCGAACCTCAGGCCGCCGGTGACGACCGTGGCGCAGGCTGCGGCCTACCGCTCGCGCATTCTCGCGGCGCTGCCGGCGGGCAGCCGCTTCGAGCCGCTGATGACGCTCTATCTGACGGACAACACCTCCGCCGCGGAAATCGGCAAGGCGAAGGAGAGCGGCCTGGTGCACGCCGTCAAGCTGTACCCGGCCGGCGCGACGACGAATTCGGACGCCGGCGTGACGGACATCGCGCGCTGCCGCGAAGCGCTGGCGCGCATGGAGGCGGTCGGCCTGCCGTTGCTGGTCCACGGCGAGACCACCGATCCGGCGGTCGACGTCTTCGACCGCGAAGCGGCGTTCATCGAGCGCGTCGCCGTGCCGCTGCTCGAGGACTTCCCGGCGCTCAAACTGGTGTTCGAGCACGTCACGACGAAGGAAGGCGTGGATTTCGTGCGCGCCGCCGGCGCCAACTTGGCGGCGACGATCACCGCGCATCACCTGCTGCTGAACCGCAACGCGATCTTCGCCGGCGGCATCCGGCCCCACCATTACTGCCTGCCGGTGCTCAAGCGCGAGATGCATCGCCAGGCGCTCGTGGCGGCCGCGACGTCGGGCGAGCCGAAGTTCTTCCTCGGCACCGATTCGGCGCCGCATGCCCGGCGCACCAAGGAGGCCGCCTGCGGCTGCGCCGGCTGCTATACGGCGCACGCGGGCATCGAGCTCTATGCCGAGGCGTTCGAAGCCGCGGGCGCGCTCGACAAGCTCGAAGGCTTCGCGTCCTGCCACGGCGCGGACTTCTACGGCCTGCCGCGCAACGCCGATCGGATCACGCTGGCCAAGGAAGCCTGGCCGGTGCCGGAAGGGTTGCCTTACGTCGCAGGCGACACGCTGGTGCCGCTGCGGGCCGGCGAGACGGTCGCATGGAAGCTGCAAACGGAGGAGCAGGCATGATGGTGCGCAAAGGATGGCTGTCGTTGGCGGCGGCCGCGCTGCTCGCGGGCTGCGGCAGCGGCGACACCGCGTCGCTGGTCATCGACGGTCCCGACAACGCCTTGACGCTCGAGCGCGTCAAGCCGTATGCCTGGAGCGGCGAATGGCAACTGCAGCTGGTGGTGCGCCGCTTCCCCGACTGCCAGCGCCGCCACGACCTGATCGCCGCGTCGCCCGAAGGCTTCAAGATGGAAGCGTTCTCGCCGGCGCCCGGTGCCTACGTCCTCAAGCAGGGCAAGCACTGGTACGTCGCCGAACTCAAGAGTTGCAACCTCCAGGCCTACAAGGAGCCGCCGCCCGAGCCGGGAACGCCGGTCGGCGCCTTCCTCGAGCAGGACGGCACGCTGCGCTTCCAGAAGGCGCCGTAGCGCGGCGCTTCAGCCGTCCGCGTTGATCTGCGCGACCAGTTCCTTGAGCACCGCTTCGGCGCGGTCGTTGTCGATCTGGCAGGTGCCCGCGGCCTGATGGCCGCCGCCGCCGTACTTGAGCATCAGTTCGCCGACGTTGGTCTTCGAGCCGCGGTCGAAGATCGACTTGCCGACGGCGAAGACCGTGTTCTGCTGCTTGACGCCCCATAGCGCGTGGATCGAGATGTTGCACTGGGGGAACAGCGCGTAGATCATGAAGCGGTTGCCGGCGTAGATCGTCGCCTCGCCGCGCAGGTCGAGCACCACGAGGTTGCCGTGCACCGTGGCGCAGCGCTTGATCTGCTCATTGAATTTTTCCTCGTGCTCGAAGTAGAGGTTGGCGCGCTCCACGACGTCGGGCAGCTTGAGGATGTCGCCGATCGAGTGGTTCTTGCAGTAGTCGATCAGGTCCATCATCAGGTTGTAGTTGGAGATGCGGAACTCGCGGAAGCGGCCCAGGCCGGTGCGCGCGTCCATCAGGAAGTTCATCAGCACCCAGCCCTGCGGGTGCAGCACCTCCTCCATCGTGAATTGCGCCGAATCGCCCTTGTCGACCGCTTCCATCATCTCGTTCCACGCCGCGGGGAACTGGTTCCTGCCGCCGAAGTGCTCGTAGACGACGCGCGCCGCCGAGGGCGCATCGGGATAGATGATGTGGTTCGGCCGCTCGCCCGGATTGCGGAAGGTCTCCGACAGGTGGTGGTCGAAGGCGAGATGGACGCCGGGCACGAAGGGCAGGTTCGTCGTGATGTCGTTGTCGCCGATTTCGATCTTGCCGTCCTGCATGTCCTTCGGGTGGACGAACTTGATTTCGTCGATCATGCCGAGGTGCTTGAGGAGGACGGCGCAGACCAGGCCGTCGAAGTCACTGCGCGTGACGAGGCGATACTTGCTCATGAGGACCTCCCTAGGATGGCATCCGCTTTCGCGCTCGAACGTCGCGACCTTCGGCTGCGGGGAGCATAGCATGGGGATGCTAAGATTCGCGTGGAAGTCCGCCAGGCAGCCGCTGGGCGCTTATGCGCCTGGAGGAAAGTCCGGGCCCCGCAGAGCAGGATGCCGGCTAACGGCCGGGCGCCGTGAGGCGACGGAAAGTGCAACAGAAAGATACCGCCTAAGTTCGCAAGAACCGGTAAGGGTGAAATGGTGGTGTAAGAGACCACCGCATGGCTGGCAACAGTCCATGGCACGGCAAACCCCATCCGGGGCAAGGCCAAATAGGGGAGCGATGGCGTGGCTCGCGCCGCTCCCGGGTAGGCTGCTTGAGGCCGTCGGCAACGGCGGTCCCAGAGGAATGGCTGCCCTCGACAGAACCCGGCTTATCGGCGGACTTCCACCATCTTCGCCATGTCCTGCAATGCCGCGATGGATGCCGCCGCGTCGGCGACGCAGACGCGATTGCGGCCGGTGGCCTTTGCGCCGTACAGCGCGCGGTCGGCGGCGGCCAGCAGGGCGGCGGCATCCATGCGCTGGTCCGGCTCCACCGTCGCGACGCCCATGCTGACGGTCAGGGACACCGTCTCGGCATGGGATGTCGGCGAGGCGATGCGCAGGATCTCGATGCGGCGCCGCGTCAGCTCGGCGACGTCGCGCACGCCTTTCGGCGAGGCGCCGATCAGCACCATCGCGAATTCCTCGCCGCCGAAGCGCGCCGTGAAGTCGCCCGGCCGGTGGATCTGCTCGTTGAGGCGCTTGGCGACCTTGATCAGGCAGCGGTCGCCGAAAGGATGGCCGTAGCGGTCGTTGAGCTCCTTGAAGTGGTCGATGTCGACCATGATCAGCGACACCGGCAGGCGCAGGCGCCGCGCCCGCGCCAGTTCCGCCGGCAGCTGGTTGTTGAAATAGGCGCGGTTGAACACGCCCGTCAGGCCGTCCTCGACCGAGGCGCGGTAGAGCGCCTCGTTGGCGCGCGCCAGCAGCGGATACATCTGGTGCACCTCCCATTGCAGGGCGGCCAGCAGGATCACGGCGGAAACCAGGTGCGCCGCCTGGCCGGCGTACCACTCGAAGGTCTGGCGCGCGCTGGCGGACAGCCACAGGCTCATGCCGAGGAATTCGGCGAACATCGAGACCGCCAGCCACAGGAAGAAGACGTTGCTCGGCCGCGCCGCCGCGATGAGGGCGAGCAGGTTGATGGTCCACAGCAGGATGCCGAGCGGGCTCGTCGCCAGCGACGAGAAATCGCCGTGCAGGATCGGCTCCGGCAGCAGGTCCCAGTGGCGCACCGCGAACCAGTTCGCCAGCGCCACGGCGATGAACGGCGCGCAGAAGACGACGAGCACGGCGAAGGGGATGTATTCCTTGGGAACCAGCCGCTCGCCGCGGACCCAATGGACGATGACGGCGGCCAGCACCAGCGCGGGGAATGCGACATAGGTGAACACCGTGATCCACGTCGTGGCGCGGCTGGCGAAGCCGACCAGGACGTCGTTGGTGAAGGCGCCGGGAAACGACATCAGCCACATCAGCGCGGCGCAGGCCTGCAGGCCGAAGGCCGCCGCCACCAGGCCGATCGCGGGCTGGCGGAAGATGAAGAAGTGCACCACCAGCAGATAGCCGACGAGGCCGTCCACGATGATTGCCGCGACCGACGAAGTGGGGATGAAGCTCGGCATGCTGATGACCGGCACGTCGCCGTAAGTCGCCACGGCGACCGTCAGCAGCGCCAGTCCAGCCGCCACCGCTCCGGCCCACATCCACGCTCCGACCGAGGCCCGCGTCGTGACGATGCCGATGCCGTCCGCGGGATGCCATTCGTCGGATTCGCTGCGTGCATTCGATGAGATGTGCATACGCAGGGTACCGCTGTTGGAATGCCTGCGAATCTAGAGGCGGCGGCATGGCCGGGCAATTGTCGGCTCCCGGCGACATGCCGGCCGATTACGCCGGGCGTGCGATGCTCGCGCCGTTGTCTTGATAAAGCACTTTCACTTCCATTTTTGATCGATTGATTTTTAAGGAAAAATTTTTGACTGCCGACTATGCAAAAGGCAATCTAAGTCCTTGTCCCGCCTGGAAAAAATTCGGAATTTCGCTTGACCACCCCGAAAAGATGCCTTAAAGTGGGAAAAGGTGGTGATTGGTGGGAAACAAACCGTGTTCCTGCCGCGGCCAAAAATAGGGGGAGACCGGGTGTTTCAAGGGGCGACAGCGCTTAACCTGGACGCGAAAGGCCGCATGGCGGTGCCGTCCCGGCATCGCGACGCGCTGAGCGTCGCCAGCGCCGGCCGCCTGATCCTCACCACGCATCCCCATCGCTGCCTGCTGCTCTACCCCGAACCGGCCTGGGCGCCGATCCGCGACAAGATCCTTGCCGCGCCCAGCTTCGATCCCCGTTCCGCCGCCGCCAAGCGCGTGCTGGTGGGCAACGCGCGCGACGAAGAAATGGATGCCGCCGGCCGCCTGCTGATTGCGCCGGAGTTGCGCGACTACGCCTCGCTGGAAAAGCAGGTGTGGCTGGTCGGCATGGGGACGCACTTCGAAATCTGGTCCGACGCCGGCTGGAAGCGCCAGCACGAGGCCGCCTTCGATGCGCTATCGGCAAACGAGCCGCCGCCGGGATTCGAGGGCATTTCGCTGTGACCGCTGCTGGCGACGCCCACGTCAGCGTGCTGCTGGCGGAGGCGATCGCAGCGCTGAACGTGAAGCAGGACGGAATCTATGTCGACGCGACCTTCGGGCGCGGCGGCCACAGCCGGGAGATCCTGGCGCGGCTGGGCGAGCAGGGCCGGCTGATCGCGCTGGACCGCGATCCGGCGGCGATCGCGGCGGGTCGGCAGATCGCCGATGCGCGTCTGACGCTGGTGCATGCGGCCTTCGGCCGGTTGGGCGAAGTGCTCGACGGTCTCGGGATCGCGAAGGTGGACGGCGTGCTGCTGGACGTCGGCGTCTCGTCGCCGCAACTGGATACGCCCGAGAGGGGCATGAGTTTTCGTTTCGATGCGCCGCTGGACATGCGCATGGATACGACGCAGGGGGAGACCGCGGCGGATTTTCTGGCGCGGGCGGATCAACGTGAAATCGAAAGGGTGGTCAGGGACTATGGCGAAGAACGGTTTGCTCATGCGATTGCAAAGGCGGTTGTTGCTGCTCGGGGCGAATGCCGTATTTCAACCACACGACAGCTTGCCGCGATCGTGGAGAAAGCCGTGCTCACGCGGGAACCGGGCCAGCATCCGGCGACGCGCAGCTTTCAGGCTCTACGGATTCACGTCAATCGGGAGCTTGAGGAGCTGTCGCTAGTCCTGCCCCAATGCGTCGGGCGGCTGGCCAGCGGCGGCCGCCTCGTCGTCATCGCGTTTCATTCGCTGGAAGACAGGATCGTCAAACGCTTCATGCGCGACGCCTCGCAACCGCCGAAGCTGCCGAAGAAGCTGCCGGTACGCGCGGCCGAGCTGCCGCCGCCCAAGCTGAAGCTCGTCGGCAAGCCGGTGTTCCCCTCCGAAGCCGAGGTCGCGGCGAATCCCCGGGCGCGCAGTGCGGTGATGCGTGCGGCGGAGGCTCTCTAGGCCGTGGCGCGCGCCAATCTCATCCTGCTCGTCGTCGCGGTGATCTGCGCCTTGTCGACGGTGTCGTCGAACCACCAGGCGCGCAAGCTGTTCACCGAGCTCGAGCGGGAACAGAACCGCATGCGGCAACTCGAAGTCGAGTGGGGCCAGCTTCAGCTTGAGCAGAGTACCTGGGCCGCTCATGCCCGCGTCGCGAAGATTGCCCGCGAACGCCTGGGGATGAAAGCGCCAGCGCCCGGGCAAATCGTGGCGGTCGAGGGCGGCAAATGAGATTCGTGAAGTTCGCCAGCAGCCCCGTTCTCTCGCAACCGATGCCGGCATGGCGCACGCGCTTCGTGCTGTTCGCGCTGCTGGCGGGCTTCCTCGCGCTGGTCGGCCGCTCGCTCTACCTGCAGGTGTTCCAGAACGACTTCCTGCGCCAGAAGGGCGAATCGCGCTACGAGCGCACCATCGATATCACGGCGACGCGCGGCCGCATCGTGGACCGGCACGGCGAAGTCCTGGCGATGTCGACGCCGGTGAAGTCGGTCTGGGCGATCCCCGACGACGCCAAACTTTCGCCGCACGACGCGCGCCAGCTCGCCCAACTGCTCGAGCTCGACGTGCGCGAGCTCAATGCCAAGCTCGCCTCCGACCACGACTTCGTCTTCATCAAGCGCCAGCTGCCGCCGGACGTGGCGGAAAAGGTCGCGGCGCTTCATCTGCCGGGCATCCACGAGCAGGTCGAATACCGCCGCTTCTATCCGGGCGGCGATGCCGTCGCCCATATGCTGGGCTTCACCGGCGTCGACGACAACGGCCAGGAAGGCGTCGAGCTGGCCTTCAACGACGAGCTGGCCGGCAAGCCGGGTTCGCGCCGCGTCATCAAGGACCGGCGCGGCGAGATCGTCGAGGACGTCGAGTCGATCCGCAAGCCGCAGGACGGCAAGGACATCGTGCTGGCGCTCGACAACAAGATCCAGTACCTCGCCTATTCCAACCTCAAGCAGGCGATCGCCGAGAGCCGCGCCAAGGCCGGCAGCGTCGTCGTGCTCGACGCCAAGAGCGGCGAAGTGCTGGCGCTGATGAACTGGCCGACCTACAACCCGAACAACCGCACGCGTCTCGTCGGCGGCCAGCTGCGCAACCGCGCCTTCACCGATACCTTCGAGCCCGGTTCGACGATGAAGCCCTTCACCGCCGCCCTGGCGCTGGAGTCGGGCCATTACCGCTTCGACACGCAGGTCCAGACGGCGCCCGGACGCTTCAGCATCGGTCCGGCGACGATCCACGACGCGCACGTCAACGGCCTGCTGACGGTCGCGCAGGTGATCCAGAAGTCCTCCAACGTCGGCATCTCGAAGATCGCGCTGTCGCTGCCCTCCCAGGACCTCTGGAAGATGTACTCGAGCCTCGGCTTCGGCAGCCCGCTCAAGCTCGGCTTCCCCGGCGAGGTCGGCGGCAGGCTGCGCCCGGCGAAGAGCTGGATGCCGATCGAGCAGGCGACCATGTCCTACGGGCACGGCATCTCGGTGACGCTGATCCAGTTGGCCCGCGCCTATCTCGCCTTCGCCCGCGACGGCGACCTGCTGCCGCTGTCGCTCGAGCGCATCGACGTGCCGCCGCTGACCGGCAAGCCGATCTACTCGGCGCAGACGGCGCACGAGGTGCGCGCCATGCTCGAGATGGTGGTGCAGCCCGGCGGCACGGCGCCGAAGGCGCAGATTCCCGGCTACCGCGTCGCCGGCAAGACGGGCACGGCGCACAAGGTCGAGGGCGGCGTCTATGCCGACCGGTACGTCGCCTCCTTCGTCGGCTTCGCGCCGGCATCGGACCCGCGGCTGGTCGTCGCCGTGATGATCGACGAGCCGTCGGGCAAGAGCTATTACGGCGGCGACGTCGCCGCGCCGGTTTTCGCGCGCGTGATGGAAGACAGCCTGCGCACGCTCGGCGTGCCGACCGACGCGCCGCTGAAGCCGGTGATCGTGGCCGACGCGCCGCTGGTGCGGGAGGAAATGTGAGCCCCGCGCTCGACGTCCTCGCGCAACTCGAACGCCAGGGCGTGAAACCGGCGCGCCTTACCCTCGATTCGCGCGCGGTGCAGCCCGGCGACGTCTTTCTCGCCGTCAAAGGCTATCGCAGCGACGGCCGCGCCTACATCGCGCAGGCGGTCGAGCGCGGCGCCGCGGCCGTGCTCTACGAGGCCGGCGAAGTGCCGACCATCGCCGTGCCGCATGTCGCGGTCGACAAGCTCGGCCGCCTGGCCGGCGAGATCGCGCACCTCGTCTATGGCCGGCCGTCGGAGCGCCTGTGGCTCGCCGGCGTGACCGGCACCAACGGCAAGACCTCCGTCTCGCAGTGGCTCGCGCAGGCCATGAGCGCGCTGGGCCGCAAGTGCGCCGTCATCGGCACGTTGGGCAGCGGCTTCCCGGGCGAGCTGGCGGCGAGCATCAACACCACGCCCGACGCGGTGGCCCTGCATCGCCTGCTGGCGCAGTTCGAGTCGCAAGGTGCGGCGGCCTGCGCCATGGAGGTCTCGTCGATCGGCCTCGACCAGGGCCGCGTCAACGGCGCCCAGTTCGACGTCGCCGTGTTCACCAACCTCACGCGCGACCATCTCGACTACCACGGCGACATCGACGCCTACGGCGAAGCGAAGGAACGGCTGTTCAGCCTGCCGGGGCTGGAAGCGGCCGTGATCAATCTCGACGATCCTTTCGGCGAACGGCTGGCCGAGCAGATCAGCGGTCGCGTGCGCACCATCGGCTACACGCTGTCCGGGCGCACCGGCGCCGCCGAGGTGCTCGCGGCCGAGCATCTGGCCATGACCGAGACCGGCCTGGCCTTCAAGGTCGATGGGGTCACCATCGAGGCGCCGCTGGTCGGCCGCTTCAATGCCTCGAACCTGCTGGCGGTGATCGGCGCGCTGCTCGCCGCTGGAGCGCCGTTCGGCGACATCGCCAACGTGCTGCCGGACGTCGTGCCGCCGCCGGGCCGCATGCAGTGCGTCGGCGGACGCGGCCAGCCGCTGATCGTCGTCGACTACGCGCACACGCCGGACGCGCTGGAGCAGGCCTTGCGCGCCCTGCATGGAACGGCGACGGCGCGGGCTGGCCGCCTCATCTGCGTCTTCGGCTGCGGCGGCGACCGCGACGCCGGCAAGCGCCCGCTGATGGGCGAGGTGGCCGAGCGCCTGGCGGACGCCGTCGTGCTGACCAGCGACAACCCGCGCAGCGAAGATCCGCTGGCGATCCTGGCGGCGATACGCACGGGTATGCACGGCGCGCCGGTGATCGAGCCGGACCGCGCCGCCGCGATCCGCCGCGCCGTCGGGACGGCCGATGCCAAGGACGTCATCCTGCTCGCCGGCAAGGGCCACGAACCGTATCAGGAAACCGCCGGCGTGCGCCAGCCGTTCTCCGACGTCGAGCAGGCGATGGCCGCGCTGGGGGCGAGATCATGATGCGGCTGTCCGAAGCCGCGCGCGTGCTCGGCGGCCGCCTGCCCGGCCCGGACGGCGAGTTCGCCGCCGTCGGCTCGGACTCGCGCTCGATCGCGTCCGGCGACCTGTTCGTCGCCCTCAAGGGCGAGAACTTCGACGGCCACGACTACGTGCGCGACGTCCTCGGCAAGGGCGCCGCGGGCGCGCTCGTCGCCGAAGACTGGGCGCAGGCGCACGGCGCCGGCCTGCCCGTCGTCGCCGTTGCCGACACGCGCCAGGCGCTCGGCCGGCTGGCGGCCGACTGGCGCCGCCGCTTCGCCATCCCGGTGATCGGCGTGACCGGCAGCAACGGCAAGACGACGGTCAAGGAGATGATCGCCGCGATCCTCGCGGCGGAGCACGGCGCAGACGGCCGGCTGGCCACTGCCGGCAACTTCAACAACGACATCGGCCTGCCGCTGACGCTGCTGCGCCTGCGCGCCCACCATCGCGCCGCCGTGATCGAGATCGGCATGAACCATCCGGGGGAAACGGCCGAACTGGCGGCGATCTGCGCCCCGACGGTGGCGCTGATCAACAACGCGCAGCGCGAGCACCAGGAATTCATGAAGTCGGTGGCGGCGGTGGCGGAGGAGCACGGCGCGGCGATCGCCGCGCTGCCGGCCGACGGCGTCGCGGTGATCAATTCCGACGACGAGTTCGCCGACTACTGGCGCGGCATTGCGGGCGCGCGCTCCGTCTGGGATTTCGGCTTCGACTTTCCCGCGGCGGTCACCGCCGGCTGCCGCGTCGAGCCGGACGGCATGAGCCTCGACGTCGCGACGCCGCGCGGCCGGGTCTCGGCGCGGCTGGCGGTCATCGGCATGCACAACGCCCGGAACGCGCTGGCGGCGACGGCGGCCGCGCTTGCCGCCGGCGCCGGCCTCGACGCCGTGCGCCGCGGCCTCGAAGCCTTCCGCCCGGTGAAGGGACGCCTGCAGCTCAAGCCGGGAATCGAAGGTGCCACGGTGATCGACGACACGTACAATGCGAACCCCGATTCGGTCGGCGCGGCCATCGACGTGCTGGCATCGTTTCCGGGGCGGCGCATCCTGGTGCTCGGCGACATGGGCGAAGTCGGCGAGAAGGCCGGGCAATACCACGACGAAGTCGGCGGCCGCGCCAAGAGCATGGGCATCGAGCGGCTGCTGGCCCTCGGCGATCACGCCGCGGCGGCCGCGCACAACTTCGGCGAAGGCGCCGACCACTTCGCCCGCATCGAGGACCTGATCGCGGCGCTGCGCCCGGAACTGCAGGCGGGCGTGACGGTGCTCGTCAAAGGCTCGCGCTTCATGCGCATGGAACGCGTGGTGCAGGCCGTCACGCAACAAGAGGATCACTGAATGCTGCTGGAACTCGCGCAATGGCTGGCCAAGGACATCCGGGCCTTCAACGTCTTCAACTACATCACGCTGCGCGCGGTGCTCGCGACGATGACGGCGCTGACGATCTCCTTCGTCGCCGGCCCCGCCTTCATCCGCTGGCTCACCGAAAAGAAGATCGGCCAGTCCGTGCGCACCGACGGCCCGCAGACGCATTTGACCAAGTCCGGCACGCCGACCATGGGCGGCGGCCTGATCCTGATCTCGCTCGGCGTCTCGACGCTGCTGTGGGCCGATCTGACCAACCGCTTCGTCTGGATCGTGCTGATCGTGACGCTGGGGTACGGCGCGGTGGGTTTGGTCGACGATTGGCGCAAGGTCGTCTATCGCAATCCCGACGGGCTCTCGGCGAAGTCCAAGTTCTTCTGGCA
>DAIDAU010000001.1 GCA_027310465.1 Rhodocyclaceae bacterium | reverse complement strand
GCACCCGGCGGCCGCGCTCAACCGGCCAAGATAGTTGTCGTCAACCGGTCAAGATAATTGTCGCCGACCACGCGTGCTGTTGCCGCCGCTTCGGGCTACGCCCTACGCGCCGCCAACAGCACAGAGGAATCAACCGATTCTATGATCAACCGATTTTGCACAACTTGACGTACACAACTTAGGCGTCGTACCGGCTTGCTTTGGAGGAGAGAGCGACGGCACGACGATTGAATCGTCGCTAGATGATCGTGGAAAAAGAAAAGCCGACCTCAGTCGGCTTTTCTTCACAACACAACGCGTTGATTGTATTGGTCGGGGCGAGAGGATTTGAACCTCCGACCACCTGCACCCCATAATGGTATTCGAGTTAGAAGTTTTTATCAATCAATATGTTACGTCCAAACGTTCGCTGCCAATTTGCTCAACGATGCCCAACGGTGTTCAACGATGTAACGCAAAATCGACGCAATGTAATTTTACCCCGCCCCAAAAGAGGTTGGATCACTCCTGACGCCTACCCACCGCATGGCGGCTGTGATCGCCAGTGTTCAGTGTCTTCAAAGAGCAAGCACACATGGAATGGGCCGGCTACATCGAGCGTTCCAAGTCGCGTGCGCTCGTCGATCTGTTGGCGAACAAGACGGACTTTGGGGTTGAAGTGCCGAATGCGGATGACATTCGCAAACTTCTTGATGGCGCCCATGCTGTGGAAGTCGAGTCGCTCGCACAAACCGGTGACGCCAAACGCACGCTCACCATTTCGACCGCAGTGAAGTCATTGCAGCAGCAGGCCCCCGAGCTCGCATCCTTGGTGTCGGTCAGCTCTGTCCTGGTTTCCGAAATTCAAGGCTTGCTATCTGGCGATGAGTCGTTAATCGAGTATTACTATGATGGTCATGGGCTTTATGCCTTCATCTTGACGCCGGATGGAGTGCAGGGCCAGATATTGGATGGCAAGGGATTCTTGTCACCGGTTCGCCGCCGCTGGCGAGCCAAGGCGAAACCGTGAGATTGGCCGGCTCGCCACGGTGATGCGGCTTCAGGCTGGTGGCGTAGGCGGCACCCGTTGCCAACCTCCAGGACATTCCCTCACGTAGGGGTAGTAGCTCTTTGACCCGGCGCAGTAGTACCAAGAGGATTCGGAGCGTGGCGGTAATGCCTGCGATGGTGCTTCGATGTACTGCTGTGGCGCCAAGGGAGGATACTGATAAGGCGGCAAATAGGCGTAAGGCGGGTAGTAGTAAGGCGCGTAATACGGGGCGGCGTAATATGGGAAGCCAAAGTGAACGCCGTAACCTATCCACGGCCCACCGTGGCCATAATAGCCACCATGGCTGCCAAACCCACCATGGCCACCAAAGCCACCGCCATGCCTCTGAGCGAATACCGCTTCGCTATTTGCAGCTATTGCCAAGAGTACCAGCAGCATCGATAAGGTCTTCACTGGCGCACCTTCCTTATTGGGTCCCGGTAGGATTCCGTTTATGGGATTTGCGCGACTCTGGGTCCGGAAGACCGATAGCCAACCCGATCGGACGACGCTGTATGATCAAGCGACATCAGTGCGACGGAGAAGAGGTTCCATGTTCCAAAGAGGATTGTGGATGGCCGGACGGGGGCGGAACCGCATAGCTCGGGGGTGTCGGCTCTACGTAGCTCGAAGGTGCCGGTGCATAGCTCGAATGGTGGCCGTGGCCCCTCGTGGTGGGCATTTCGGTCGTTTGAGCGGATACCGGAACCTTCTCGCCTTTGGCGTACATGCACTGGATGTAGCTCTGGTCATAACGTTGTTGCACCGTTCGTCCGGAGGTCTGCGCGGCCCCTACGCCGGCTAGGCTTCCTGCCAGGAGCCCCACCCCCGCTCCCAGCCCCGCGTCCCGCTGCCCGCCCATCGCCGCACCCGCGACCGCACCCACGGCTGTACCGACGGCCGCGCTTTTGATACCGCTTTCCATGGCTGACCGTTCCGCGGTGGCCCCCTCGATCTGGCTCTGAGCAAAAGTCCTGCATTCGTAATCATCCGCACGGAACTGGTCGAAATTCTTGCTTGTGCCTGGAAGCGCCATGACACTCGGCCCGATGGGCATCGTCGTACAAGCGGATACAAGCCCGAGCACGCCAAGCGCCGGGAGCCAGGCAGGGCGTGCCAGAGACTCCAAGCGCGTTCCCGACTTTGGTTGCAGTCTGTTGCTCATTCTCATGGCTCCGTTTGTTCTTCACACAAATGATACGCGCTCACTTCCCGACAATGTGTAAGCAATTGCGACAGGGTCTTGCCATCGCCACCTCGTGCTCGAATCGGTACGTGGATTGAAGTTGCCGATTACTGCGGGCAATTGCGGGCGCATGATGAAATTAGATTCTTGCTTGGGGATTACGGAGGCGTGCACCACGGTCTACTCCTGATCGCCAATGCCAAGTCCAGACGCGCATGCCTGATTTGATGCGGATTCTCCAGCGTCAGTAATTCCAAGAAAAGTCCAATTCCGCGCAATCCAGTTTTCAGCCCTGGCAATCGCGCCAGTCGTACACCGCCTTCGTTCGTCGTCCACAACCACGCGCCGTCTCCCCGCACCCGCAAGCGCGATGGAGACCTCAACGGTATGATCGCCTTGCGAGCGCAACCCGCTCGTGCTGCGACTCGCGTTCGTCAACAGCTATTGCGGCAACCGGGGCTGGAGCCGTTTTCACCCGAAACTCGGCATCTTGCCGATCTTGCTTTTTGTGAAGTCCTTTCATAAGCCTCATGTCTGCTGCCAAGCCAACCCCAAGGCCAGCGGCTGGCGCAATAAGTGTCCAAGGCCCACCCAAAGCCTGTCCTACGGCGTAGCCTGCAACCGGACCAACACAACAAGGCATCTACGTTCCTTTCGCTTGGTCAGCACGGCAAACTGGATTTGCCATCCGCTCGCATACTTTAAACACGAGCGCCTCAAGCGCTACCGCAGCCCGCGGGCCACACAATTCAATGGCTGTGACCGCCGTCCTTTGCTCCGCGACCTGCTGCGCCCCCCGTCCCGTGCGGCGCAGCACCCATCGCGCTCATCATCTGCATGCAATCTTGCATGTGCTCCTGCGTCAGCTTTTCGCGTTCCTGCGGGTCCTTCGCGCCGTTGATTCTCTCCATCTGGGCGTGCATCGCCTTCATTCGCTCTTGCATTGGCGCCGGTGGCGTCCCGCCGCTGGCCGCCGCGCCGGTCTGCGCATGCGCGCCGAACGGGAGCATGAACGCGAGCACGATTGCCGATGAAACTGATTTCGAAGCTGCCATCTTCATTTACAAGTCTCCATGATGTCGCTGTATTGTGCGCTGCATTCCTTGGCGCTCGGCAAGCGTTCCGGGCCCGGCCGCGCTGTCGTGAAGCCCACTGCTGGATCGCCCGGCGAGGGCGACGCAAGGTACCGAGCGGAATATTCTCATTCTAAAATCCGATGGATTGCGCGAAGATGACCGGTGCATTACGTCGCGTCATTGGATCGACGCCAAGCCACTAGACGACCGAAGAGCCCAAAAAGCAATTCAATTGTCGTGATCGTGCTCATTGTTTCCTTCCCCACCTGGACGCGCGATGTGGGGTGGTTGCCAGATTGGTCGACAGAGTAGCGCTTCCAGGAACGCGAGGAATGGCAGATTGCCGCCTGGCGTAACACCCCGTTGGAGTAACACCCATTAGCCGGCCCGGTATCAAGACCGCGTCTTGTCCAAAATGGTATCAGTCTGAACGGTCTGTTTTGAGCGTTGGATTTTCTCTCAAAATTCATCGGAGCCTGTGGAGCTTGTGGGCAAATGGGCACGCTATGGGAAAGTCGCGCTTGTTTGCGACTTTCCCATAGCAGGTGCCCCGATTCGCTGGCTGGGTGTTGCCAGCGAATTGTCCACAAATCCATAGGCTCTTTTCGAGGTTGTGTTTTTGACGTGTTTGGCTTCAAGCGGCTTTTCTGGATCGTTTATTGATGGAAAGGGAGAGTTGCTACCGTGCTCGATTCATTTGCTCTGCAGCCTCGTTGTCCGACATCGCCGTAGCGATCGCATGCAAAGCGTGCAACCAGGCTGTCGGCGCATCTGCGTACATGTCGGTGAGGTTCTCAAGCATGTCCCTGCCGCTGAACCGGGCGGGATCGCGAACCAATGCGGCGCATATGTGATACACCCGCTTTCGGGGCGGGGCGATGTCGGCTCGTGCTTAGGACGCGGGTTTCAAGTTGTCGCTAAAACGTCAACAGAGCGTCTATGCTGAAGGTCCACTGATTCCGGTCGCCCAATGAAAAAACCGGTTGATCGGCGTGGTCAAAACGGATCTCCGGCCGCAGCAGCAGG
>DAIDAU010000499.1 GCA_027310465.1 Rhodocyclaceae bacterium | reverse complement strand
TGATATGGAGGTACGAAAAGCCGCGGTGCGCGAGCGCGGCAGCCACCATATGGCGCAAGTGATCGGGCCGTCCGGCGTAGGCGTGGCCCACCCAGCCGGCGCCGGCCGACAGCACGGTCATCAGCGGATTGATCGGGCGGTCCATGTTCTCGTAGGGCGACGTCGTGGTCTTGAATCCCACTGCCGAAGTCGGCGAGGTCTGGCCCTTGGTCAGGCCGTAGATGCCGTTGTCGAACAGCAGGTAGGTGATGTTGACGTTGCGCCGCGCCGCGTGCGGCACGTGCCCGCCGCCGATGGCGAAGCCGTCGCCGTCGCCGCCGACCGCGACCACGGTCAGCGCCGGATTGGCCGTCTTCACGCCCGTCGCGACGGGCAGCGCGCGGCCGTGCAGCGTGTGCATGCCGTAGGTGTTCATGAAGAACGGGAAGCGCGACGAGCAGCCGATGCCCGACACGACCACCGCGTCCTCGTAGGGCACGCCCTGTTCGCACAGCGCCGCCGCGACAGCGTCGACGATGGCGAAGTAGCCGCAGCCCGGGCACCAGGTGGGCAGCGCCTTGGAGCGGTAGCCGAGGCGCCCGCTGTCCTCGACCTGCTTGAGCTTCTCTTCGAGATAGACCGGTCTGATGTCACCCATCGCTATGTCCTCTTCAAGCCGCCTGCTTCGCCGGCGTGCGGCCGGCCAGGCGGCGGATTTCCGCCAGGATCTCGTCGACTTCCATCGGCGCGCAGGGTACGCGCGCCAGGCGCGTCACCGCGTGCGGCACGTGCGCCTGCAGGATGCCGGCGAACTGTCCTTGGTAATTGACCTCCGGCACCAGCACCTGGCCGCAGTCGCCGATGAACTCCGCGACGGCCTCGGTGGGGAAGGGGGAGATCATCACCACCTTCAGCGCGGAGCAAGAGATGCCATCCTCGCGGGCGAGGATCATCGCCTCGAGCGCCTCGCCGAAAGTCGAGCCCCAGGCGATGATGCCGACCTCGACCTTGCCTTCATCGCCGAAGCGCTTGTAGGCGTTCAGGCCCGGGTGATCGAGCGCCGCCTTGAGCTTGTCGTGGCGCTTGCGGCTCATGTTCGTGTGCATCTCGGCCGTGTCGTTCGGGCGGCCCAGCTCGTTGTGCTCGAGGCCGGTCGCCACGTACATCCCGCCGGCCTGGCCGGGGATGCTGCGCGGGCTAATGTGGTCGGGCGTCAGCGCGTAGCGCTTGAAGCCGTTGCCGCGCGTGTCGGCGATGGCGTTCATGTCGGCCTTGAAGGGCGGCTTGGACGGGAACGGCACCGTCTCGTAGCGGTTCGACAGATACAGGTCGAGCAGCACGATGACCGGCGTCTGGTAGGCCTCCGCCATCTCGAACGCCATGCCGCCGAGGCGGTAGCAGCCGTCGACGTTGGTCGGCGCCACCACGATGCGCGCCGCGTCGCCATGTCCGCCGTACACCGCCATGTTGAGGTCCGACTGCTCGGTCTTGGTCGGCATGCCGGTCGAGGGGCCGCCGCGCTGCGAGACGAAGATCACGCAGGGAACCTCGGCGATGACGCCGAGGCCCAGCATCTCGGCCATCAGCGCCAGGCCCGGACCGGAGGTCGCGGTGGCGGTGCGCGCGCCGGCGAAACCCGCGCCGACGGTCGCTGAGATCGCGGCGATCTCGTCCTCCGTCTGCACCAGGCGCTTGCCGTGCTTGGGCATCTCGCTGGCGAGGCGCTCCATGATCGAAGTCGCCGGGGTGATCGGATAGCCGAAGAAGGTGTCGATGCCGGCATCGATCGCGCCGCGCACCACCGCGGCGTTGCCGCTGATCATCTCCAGCGTCGCGCCTGACGCCTTCGCCGGCGGCGGGCCGAAGACGACGTCGTCGAGGCGGAACCAGCGCGCGCCCTCGTCGTAGCCGGCGCGCAGCGCCGCCTCGTTCTTCTTCGCCACGTCGGCCTTGCCCTTGAACTTGGCGCCGAGCGCGCGCAGGAAGGGATCGATCGGCAGCCGGAACAGCCCGGCGATGTAGCCGAGCACGACGACGTTGCGCGAGCGCGCGGAACCGGTGCTCTTCTCCGATAGCTCGCGGATCGGCGCGTTGTAGGGAATCTGGCCCGGATCGATGTGGGCGCTGATGTGCGCGCCTTCCGGCAGCGGCCCGACCGAGCCGCTCTCGTAGATCACCGCGCCCCACTCGCGCGCCTCATGGACGTGCGGGATGGCGTGGCTGTCGTCGAGCGAGACGAGCACGTCGGACTGCGGCTTGAGCGAGTAGGCCTGCTCGTCGGTCACGCGCAGCCGCGCGATGCACTTGCCGAAGCCGCGGATCTCGGGCGGATAGACGTCGAAGCTGATGACGCGGTAGCCGATTTCCGCCAGGGCGCGGCGCAGTATGTCGCCGGCGGCGATGGTGCCGTCGCCGGCCGAACCGACGATGGCGATCTGGATGTCGGTAGACATTATTGATACTCCCAAAACGGCGACTCGATCTTTCCTTCCTTGGTGAGGCGCAATGTCTCGTCCTGCGTCGGCACCCAGGGCTCGTCGGCGCCCGTGATGTTCTTCGCGGCGAGCTCGCCCATGGCGCGCACGTTCTTCCAGCCGTGGTAGAAGCAGTACTTGTGCTCCTTGTCGGTCCAGATCTGGCATACGTCGCCGGCCGCGTAGATGTTCTCGTTGGTGGTGCGCAGGTTCGGGCTGACCAGCAGGCCGCGCTCGATGTCCACGCCCGAGCCGAGCATGAAGTCGAGCGACGGCATCACGCCGTAGAAGGGCATGACGACGTCGCCCGCAAGCTCGCTGCCGTCATGGAAGGTCAGCTTGCGCGCCGCCAGGCCCTTGGCTCCCGTCTCGATCGAGGCGATGCCGCCGCGCTCCTGCTGCTCGACGACGACGATGCCCATCTTGGTGAGCGCCTCGATGAACTTCGGCCGATCCTTTTCCGCGACCTCGTGCGGCCAGAAGGTATAGGGGCCGGCGACCAGCGTGACGCGATGCCCGGTGTCGAGCAGCGTGCGCGCGAGATCGAGCCCGATCGTGTCGCCGCCGAGCATGATCGCGTGGCCGGCCTTCGGCAGCGCTTCCGCGACCGTCACCGCCTCGCGGTAGGCGCCGAAGCCGTGCATCAGCGGGCGGAATTCCGAAAGGTCCTCCGGCAGATAGGCGCCGGCGCCGGATGCCACCAGCAGCGAGTCGAAGCGGATGCTCTCCTTGTGCTCGAGCTTGATGATCTGGCTCGCGCTATCGACGCTGACGACGCGCGTCGCACGGCGCAGGTTGATGCGATTCTCGCGGTAGTACTCGGCCGGATAGATGATGAAGCGCCGCCAGTCGCGCGCGCCGTAGAAGACGCGCGGCAGGTCGTAGCGGTTGAAGAACGGCAGCCGCGAGATCGTGATCATCGTGATGCGGCTGTCGGGATCGCGCTGCCGCAGCGTCTCCGCGGCCTGGTTGCCGGCGACGCCGCTGCCGATGACGACGTGATGACGGGTACTCACGCTTCCACCTCCACTTCGGTCAACTCGCAGCGCGAGATGGTGATGCACTTGATCGGGCAGACGTTGTAGCAGGCGCCGCAGCGGATGCATTCGTTGTTGTCGATCCAGATCGCGCCGACCTTGTTCCACTCCTTGGTTTCCTGCAGCTTGCCGTAGGTGCCGTCGGCGCCGATCTCGACGCCGCCGACCAGCTTGATGCAGCTGCGCGGCGCTACTTCGATGCAGGCGCGGCAGTAGATGCAGCGATCGACGTCGATCTGGTAGCGCAGGTGGCACAGGTAGCAGCGCTTGGCCTCTTCCTGCGCGGTGGCCAGGTCCATGCCGGTCTCGACCTCGCAGGCGAGCGACTTCACGCGCTTCCCGAGCTTCGCCGTCGGCATGTGCTGGCGCGGGATGAAGTCGCTGGCGCGCTCGCGCAGCGGCCGCTCGACCGGCTCGATGCGCACCGCCTGGCGGTGGCGGTCGCGGCCGAGCAGCCAGGTGTCGATGCGGCGCGCCAGCTTGCGGCCGTGGCCGACGGCCTGGACCACGGTCGAGGCGCCGCTGACGTAGTCGCCGGCGGCGAACACGCCGGGCTGCGACGTCATGCCGTTGTCGGAGAGGCGCGCGTTCTTCCACTTGTCGAGCTGCAGCGGCAGGTCGCTGAACTCGTGCACCGTCTGCTGGCCGATGGCGACGATGACCGTGTCGCAAGGCTCGACGAACTCCGAGCCTTCGATCGGGATGGCGATGCGCCGGCCGCCCTCGCGCCAGCCGCCGAGGCGGTTCTGCGCGAACTCGACGCCGGACACCTTGCCCTCTTCGTCGAGCACGAACTTCATCGGCGAGCGCAGGCCCTTGATGCGCACGCCTTCGCGCTTGGCCTCGAAGATCTCTTCCTGGGTGATCGGGATGTATTCCTCGGAGGTGCGGATGTGGATCGTCACTTCCTCGCCGCCCAGCCGCACCGCGACGCGCGCGCAGTCGAGCGCCGTGAAGCCGGCGCCGATGACGGCCACGCGCTTGCCGACGGTCTTTTTCACGCCGCGATGCATATCCACCAGGAAGTCGAGGCCGAACTCGATGCCCGCCACCTAGGCCGGATCGCGGCTTTCCCATTCGCCCTTCAGCGGAATCGGCGCTGCCGCCATGCAACCGGTGGCGAGCAGCACGGCGTCGAAATCCGCCAGCAGCTGCGACACGCGCATCTGCCCCGGTTCGTTGCCGACCTCGGTGCCGGTGCGCAACTGCACGCCGAGGCGCAACGCATTGTGCAGCTCGGTTTCGAGGATGCTGCGCGGCAGGCGGAACTCGGGGATGCCGTAGCGCAGCATGCCGCCCGGCTTCTCCTCGCGCTCGAAGATCACCACGTCGTGGCCGAACAGCGACAGGTCGTGCGCCGCCGCGACGCCGGCGGGACCCGCGCCGACGATCGCCACCCGCTTGCCCGTCGGCGCATAGAGCCGCTCGGTGATGCGGTGGCCGGCATCCTTGAGATCGGCCGCGACGCGCTTCAAGTGGCAGATCGCCACCGGATCGCCGTTGCCCGGCCAGCCGTGCCGGCAGGCGTCCTCGCAGGCGCGCGAGCAGATGCGCCCGAGCACGCCCGGCAGGACGTTGGCTTCGCGGTTGATCTCGTACGACGAGCCGTAGCGGCTCTCGACGATGGCCCGGATGTAGGAAGGTACGTTGGTGCCCGCGGGACAGGCGTTCTGGCAGGGAACATTCTGCTTCACCCAGCCGATGTCGCGCGGATCGTCGGACACGAACACGCCGCCATCGGCGGCGCACGATGCAGCAGCCGCCCGTGGCGGAAACGGCAAATCGCCCATAAGTTCTCCACTCTGGCTGGCGACGCCTGTGGCGCCGCTCTCTTATATGTACATGCGCGCGGCGCGTGACTAGCCGCAACGGCATATTACCCTACTTGATGGCCCGATAAATCAGTTGACCGATGTCAAGGTTTGGCCGAATTGGCCGGGTCGGTGACGCAGGCGATCTTGACGATGCCTGCGTGTTGCGCGGCGGCCATCACTTCCGCCACGCGCTCGTAGCGGGTGGCGCGATCGGCGCGCAGGTGGAGTTCCGGGTCGGAGCCGCGCGCGGCCTCCAGGCGTGCGGGCAGCGCATCGGCGTGGACGGGCTCGCCGTTCCAATAGACGATGCCCTCGGCGTCGATCGCCACCTGGATGACCTGCGGCTTGTCTTCCAGGCGCGTCGCGTCGACCTTGGGCAGGTCGACCGGCACCGCCTGCTGGAACAGCGGGGCGGTGATGATGAAGATCACCAGCAGCACGAGCATCACGTCCACCAGCGGCGTGGTGTTGATCTCGGCCATCGGCTGCTGGCCATTGCTCTGGTCGAACGATCCGAAGGCCATCAGTTCGCCGCCTGCCTGGCGCCGTCGATGCTGTAGATGCCGGCGCGCGTGCGCGCTCCCGTGGTCAGATAGGCATGCAGGTCGTGCGCGAAGCCGTCGAGCTGCGCCAGCACGATGCGGTTGCCGCGCGTGAAGGCGTTGTAGGCGAGCACCGCGGGAATGGCGACGAACAGGCCGGCAGCGGTCATGATCAGCGCCTCGCCGACGGGGCCTGCGACCTTGTCGAGCACCACCTGGGTCGCCCCCGCGAGATTGGCGAGCGCGTGATAGATGCCCCACACCGTGCCGAACAGGCCGATGAAAGGGGCGGTCGAGCCGACCGAGGCGAGGAAGGTCAGGCCGTGCTCGATGCCGGCCTGCGACTTCACGATCTGGCAGCGCAAGGCGCGCGTCACGGCTTCGCTGACGCTGACGCCGGAACCGATGCCGCGATTGGCGTCATGCGCCTGCGCCGCGTAGGCGCCGGCAAGCGCGAGCTGCGCGAACACGCCGCTCTTGTCGGCCGCCTTCAGCGCCTCGATCGCCTCGGGCAGCGAGTTCGCCGACCAGAACGCGGCCATCGCGCCGTCATGCGTGCGGCCGGTGCGCCAGTGCCCGGCGGCCTTGCCGGCGATCAGCGTCCAGGAGGCGATCGACAGCAGCAGGAGAATCGATGCGACGGCATGCGTGAGGAAGTCTCCGGCGGCCCAGAAGTGCGCGAGACCGAGGGGTGTGTTCATGAGGATTCCTTACTGTTCGAGACTGAAGACGATCGGCACGCCGACCCAGGATTCGATGGCGTCGGAGCCGCGCTTGGCCGGCACGAAGCGCCACTTGAGCACGGCCTCGCGCGCGGCGGCGTCGAGGCGCGGGAAGCCGCTCGACTGCTTGACCTCGACTTCCATCGCCGAGCCGTCGGTGGCGACGCGCACGCGCAGCTGCACCTTGCCTTCCTCGCCGTTGCGGCGCGAGACGATCGGATAGGCGGGCTTCGGGTTGTGCAGGTAGTCGGCGTCGAAGCGGGCGGCGCTGACGGGAACGGCCGCGGGCGCGGCCTCGGCCGGCGGCGTGCGCGGCGCCTGCGCTTCCACGGCGAAGGCCGGCTGCGACGGCGCTTCGGCTGCGGCCGTCATGACGGGAAGCGGCGTCGACGCGCGGACCGGCTGCGGCTGCGTGGGTCGTTGCGGCGGCGACGGCTGCGCCGCGGCCGGCTCGTTCCGGATCAGGCGGACGACGAGATCCTGCGTCGCCGTGCGAACCTCCGGCGTCGCGGCGATGCCGACGACGGCGGCGACCAGCGCCGCGTGGACGGCGACGGCGGCGCCGAAGCGCCAGCGTCCGCGCGGCGCCATCGGATCGTGCCAAACGTCGTTCCGGCCGGAGAGATTCATGGTGCGAGGATCGTAGCAGCGCGCCGGCGCGCATCCCTGCGGCATCTTGTCGCATTTCTATGCCGTTCGCGAGACGGCATGATGCGGGCCTTCGATACGCCCGCAGAGGAATCCATGCGAAACACGATCCGATCGCTCGTTCCGTTCGCCGTGATGCTGCCCGTCGCCGCCGCGGCCCAGGAGCAGCAGCTCGACACGGTCAGCATCACGGCGACGCGCGAGGCGCGCGCCACCAAGGACGTCCCCGCCGCCATCGCCGTCGTCACCAAGGAGAAGCTCGACGACGCCAAGATGATGAACATCAAGGACGGGCTCACCAATATCCCCGGCGTGCTGGTCGACACCAAGAACGGCGGCTACGACTCCAGGCTGGTGATCCGCGGCGCCGGCCTGAACGCCGCCTACGGCATCCGCGAGGTGATGATCCTGCGCGACGGCGTGCCGATGACCGACCCGGACAGCCTCTCGAAGCTCGACTTCATCGACACCCAGGACATCGAGCGCCTCGAGGTGACGAAGGGCCCGGGCAACCTCTACAGCCCCGGCTCCGCGGGCGGCGCTATCCAGATCATCTCGAAGTCGGTGTTCGACGACAAGGCCAACGTGGCGCGGCTCGGCTACGGCGACTACGGCAATGCCAATGCGCACCTGCGCTACGGCGGCATGATCTCCGACAACCAGGCGCTCGCGTTCACCGGCTCCTACCGCGCGCAGAACAACGACTGGCGCATCTTGAACAAGTTCGATACGACGCAAACGGGCCTCAAGCATGGGCTGCAGCTGCCCAACGGCGGCGTGCTGGAATCCGAACTGAGCTACACCGAAGCCAACCTCCAATTGCCCGGCTCGATGAGCGCAGAGCAGTTCGCGAACTTCAGGAATACCGGCACGCAGACGGCGACGCAGGACATCTGGAAGAACAGCGGACGCTACTCGAAGATCTGGTTCTTCAACAGCAAGTACGAGCAGGAGGTCGGCGACTGGACCTTCAAGCCGCGCGTCTACTACAACGCATGGAAGCACTTCCATCCGGTCACCGGCATCATCAACGACACGCGCGACTGGACCGAAACCTACGGCACCGACCTGGAAGCGCAGAACCGCCATCGCATCGGCGGCATCAAGGGAACGCTGGTGGTCGGGCTGACGCTGCGCCAGACCGGCAACGACGACAGCCGCCAGTATCAGTATCGCGATTTCACCACTTCCGGCGGTCGTGTCAGCGCAACGCTGAGCGATCATGAAGGGGCGTTGGCCAATATCCAGAAGTACACGGACAGCCTGACCGGCATTTTCGTGCAGGAATCACTGCAGCCCACAGAGCGCCTGCTCATCGACGTAGGCATGCGGTCTGACCGCGCCTCCTTCAGCATCGACCAGACGACCTATAGCTGCTACAACTACGCGCAAGGAAGATACACGACCCCCGCCGGCGATCCGACCTGCATCGCGCAGCAATCGACGCGCAAGAATTTCGCGCTGCTCTCGCCCAAGCTTGGCGTCACCTACAAGCTCTCGAAGGAGCTAAGCGCGTATGCCAGCGTCGCCAGGGCCGACCAGGTCCTGCAGACCAGCTACATCGTGCAGAACCCGAACCTCAATGCGCCGCGCCATCGCAGCGTCGAGATCGGCCTCAAGGGACGGGCGGCGGAATGGTCGTTCGACGCCGCGTACTACAAGGGCACCGTGACCGACGACGTCGTCCAGGCGCGCGTCAACGGGCAGACCGTCTATCAGAACGCCGGCAAGGTCGCCAAGAAGGGCTTCGAGTTCACCGGCGGCTACCGGTTTGCAAAGGACTGGGAAGCGGGGGTCAACTATGCGCGCTCGGACTTCAGGTACGTGAGCTTCACCGAGGTCAACGGCGCGACGCAGTACAACCGCGCCGGCATGCAGCTGCCGTTCGTGCCGAAGACGATGTACGGACTGTTCATGACTTATCGCGATGCGTCGGGACTGCGCGCGCGGCTGCAGACCACGACCTGGGGCCAGTACTTCATCGACAACGGCCAGACCGCCACCTACGACGGCTACCGCTTCGTCACCAGCCTCATGGTGGGCTACGAGCGCGGCCCGCATACCCTCGCGCTGAACGTCGACAACCTGACCGACAAGCACTACGCGGTGGATGTGAAGAAGGACCTCAACGGCACGGTCTCCTACTACGGCGCCGCGCCGCGCTCCGCGATGCTGACCTACAGCTACAAGTTCCAGTGACGGGGATGCGGATGCCACGACGACTATTGCTGTGCGCAGGCCTCGCCGCTGCGGGGGCGGCGGTCGCGCAGGAACACCACCATCACGGCGCCGGTCCCGCCGCGGAAGCTGCGTCGCCGCAGGCGGCGGAGCCAGGATCGCGGCAAGGCCGGCGCGAATGGACCCGCGCTCCGCTGCTCGCTCCCGCCGGGCCGGGCGGCGAACGCGGTGCCGTGCCGCTGCGGCCGATCGGCATCGAAGCGACGGACCTGCAGGTCTTCGCCGCCGACGGTCCGCCGGATCGGCGCAAGATTCCCGTACCGGTCGAGGCAGGCATCGCCCGCATCGCGCCCGTCACGCCCCGGATCGGCAATTACCACTGGGTGATGGCGCGCAGCGAAAAGAACGGCGAGGTGCGAGTGGCTTCGACCGTCGTCTATTTCAGCAACCCCGGTGGCGCGCCGACGGCCATGCTGGCCCTGCCGAAGAACGAATTGGAGATCGTCCCGGCGCCGCTGCCGCGCGAGCACGGCGTCTACCGCGAGAGCGAGAAGTGGAACTTTCTCGTGCGCTTCGACGGCGCGCCGCTGGCCGACCAGCCCGTGACGATGGAAACCGAATTCGGCAGCCGCAGCACCTTGGTCTCCGACAAGCAGGGCCGCGTCGTCGTGCTGTTCCCGCGCGACTTCAAGGCCGGCGAGCGTACCGCGCCGCGCGCCGGCGGCCACGCCATGGGGCCGCGGCCGGCGGGCTTCGTCCTCACGGCGGAGCGCGACGACGGCGGCAGGCATTACCTGACCGCGTTCAATTACGGCTATACGCGCGACGCCGACCGCGGCAAGAGCCTCGCGTGGGGCGCGGCCTTCGGCCTGCTGGGCATGGTGGCGGCGACCCCGCTGCTGCGGCGCCGGCACGCCGGCAAGCAGGAGGGCGCCGATGCTTAAGTCGCTGTTTCCCACGCTCGGCCGCCTGCGCTCGGCGGTGCAGGTCGTTATGCTGCTGCTCACCGTCTATGGCAGCGTCGTCGTCGGCCACTATGCCGCCGACAAGATCACGGGCGCGTTGCCGGCCTTGTCCTGCGCATACGACCAGCAGGATGCCGCCTACTGCATCCTGATCCCGACGCAGCACCAGCTTCACCACCGCATCGGCGAAGGGATCGTGCGCGCGCAGCAGGTCAC
>DAIDAU010000033.1 GCA_027310465.1 Rhodocyclaceae bacterium | reverse complement strand
CGTCGGGTATCTCGTTGCGCGAATGTCGTAGCGGGTTTGTAGTTTCTCGGCCTCTAACCCGCCAAGGGCGACGGGGGGGCGTCGCCGCTTCGTGTCCCCCGGCGGACAAGAGCGATAAGGCGTCCGCCTCCTCCTTTACTTACGCGCAGCAGGGCACCCCATCGGCACGAGCGGAACCGCCGCACGGCTTCTCGAGCAGCACGGCCGAGCGCCGAGCCAAGGGTGGCGGGGGGTCGTCGACGCGTAGGTAAAGGAGGAGGCGGACGCCTTATCGCCTTTGTCCGCCGGGGGACACGAAGCGGCGACGCCCCCCCGTCGCCCTTGGCGGGTTAGAGGCCGAGAAACTACAAACCCGCTACGACATTCGCGCAACGAGATACCCGACGACATCGTCGAGCGTGACGAGCTTGGCGTAATCAGCCTCCGGAATGTCGACCTTCAGCTTCTGGTGCAGGCCGAGCAGGAAGTTGAGCCAGTCCATCGAATCGAGGTCGACCTGGTTGCGCAAGGGGCGATCGCTGCGCAGTTCGTCCTCCTCGACTTCGGGGGCGATCGACTTCAGCGTGGCGATGGCGATGGCGCGGACTTCGGCGGGGCTCATGCGTTCAACTCCTCGGGGCGCTGCAGCAACTCACGCAGCTCGATCAGGAACAGGCCGCCGCGATGGCCGTCGGAAACGCGGTGGTCGGCGGCGAGGCTGGCCGTCACTGTCGGCACGAGGGCGATGCCGCCGGCGTCGTCGGCCCACGGCCGCTCGGCGATGCGGCCGAAGCCGACCAGCGCCACCTGCGGCGGATAGATGACGCCGAAGACGCTGTCGGTGCCCTGGTCGCCGAGGTTGGTGACGGTGACGGTCGGCCCGGACATCTCGGAACTGCGCAGCGAGCCGGCGCGGCAGCGCTTCACGAGGTCGGTGAGCTCCTGCATCAGCTGCGTCAGCGGCTTGCCGTCGGCGTCGAGCAAGGCAGGCGCGATCAGCCCGCCCTGGCGCAGCGAGATCGCCACGCCGGCGTGCACCTTCACCGACGGATGGAAGGCACCGTCGGTGTAGAAACCGTTGAGCTCGGGAAAGCGCTTGAGCGCGGTGGCGACCGCCTTGATCAGCAGCGCAGCCGGCAGCAGGCGCTCCGTCATCGGCCGCCGCGCGTTCTCTGCCGCCAGCCAGGCCAGCGCCTTCGCCAGCGAAATCGTCTCGGCCACGTAGTAGTGCGGTATCTCGCGCTTGGAGCGCGCCATCGCGGCGCCGATGGCGCGGCGCATCTCGAGCGTCTTGTCGGACGGCGGCGCCTTTCCGGCCGGCGCCTTCGCCTGCGCCGCGCGCTAGACGTCGTCCACCGTCACCGCGCCGTGCGGACCCGTGCCGGTCACCGTTTCGATATCCACGCCGCGCTCCTGCGCATGCTTGCGCGCGGCCGGCGAGACCATGCGGCGCTGCCCTTCCGCCGGTCGCTCCGCGGGCGGCGCGGCCGCAGCCGCAGTCGCGGCGGCCGGCCGTACTGCACCGGAAACCGTCGGCACCCAGGCAGCGGCCGGCGGCACGGCCGCTGCAAGCCGTGCCGCGCCGGGCTGCTCGCCCGGCGCCAGCAGCGTCGCCATCACCATCCCGACGGGAACCTTCGCGCCGGGCTCGACGAGCAGTTCCGCCACCCGGCCCTCCTGCCAGATCTCGACGTCGACGGCCGCCTTGCTGGTGTCGACGACGGCCACGACCTGGCCCTTCTTCACCGCGTCGCCGGGCTTGATCTTCCATTCGAGGAGCTTGCCCTCGTCCATGTCGGCACCGAGCGAAGGGAGCTTGAAGTCGATCACGCGAACATCCCCTTCACCGCCGCGACGATCTTCTCCGGCTGCGGCAGCGCCGCCTCCTCCATGTGCCTGGCGTAGGGGATCGGCACTTCCTCGCTGCACACGCGCGCCAGCGGCGCGTCGAGCTCGAAGAAGGCCTGCTCGACGATGCGGGCCATGATCTCGCTCGCCAGACTCACGCTGCGCCAGCCTTCGTCGACGACCACGGCGCGCCGGCACTTCGCCACGCTCGCCATGAGGGTGGCGTCGTCGAGCGGGCGCAGCACGCGCAGGTCGACGACCTCGGCGTCGATCCCTTGCGCGGCGAGCGTCTCGGCCGCGGCCAGCGCCTTGTGCAGCGAGCCGCCGTAGGCGAGGATCGCGACGTCCTTGCCGGGTCTCATCACTTTCGCCGAGCGGATGTCCGGTTCGCAGGCGTCGGGCAGATCCCCTTCCACGTTGTAGAGCGCCGCGTGCTCGAAGATCAGCACCGGATCGGGATCGGCCAGCGCGGGCGCCAGCATGTGGCGCGCATCCTCGACGGTGGCGGGCGCCAGCACCTTGATGCCCGGTATGCCGGCGTACCAGCCCTCGAAGCTGTGCGAGTGCTGCGCCGCGACCTGGCGGCCGGCGCCGGTGGCCATGCGGATCACCACGGGGACCGAGAACTGGCCGCCCGACATGTGGCGGTAGAGGGCGGCGTTGTTCACGATCTGGTCGAGCGCGAGCAGGCTGAAGTTGACCGTCATCACCTCGACGATCGGCCGCATGCCGCCGAGCGCCGCGCCGATGCCGGCGCCCGTGAAGGCGAGCTCGGCGAGCGGCGTATCGCGGATGCGCTCGGGCCCGAATTCCTCGAGCAGCCCTTTGGAGACGGCGTAGGTGCCGCCGTAGCGGCCGACGTCCTCGCCCATCAGGAAGACGCGCGGGTCGCCGCGCAGCGCGTCGCGCAACGCCTCGCGCATTGCCTCGCGGTAGCTGATGCGGCGGCTCACGGCACCGCCCCCGGAGGTGTGTAGAGATCGGTCGACAGGTCTTCGGCCGCTTCCCACGTGCCGGCCTCGGCGAACGCCACGGCCCGCTCGACTTCGGCGTCGGCGGCGGCGTCGAGCGCGAGGAACTCGTCCTCCGTGAGCTTGCCTTGGGCCTTCAGGCGCGCGGTGAAGGTGTGGATCGGACCGCGCGTCTTCCACTCCTCGACCTCGGCCTTCTGCCGGTAGAGCTCGGCGTCGTACATCGAGTGCGCGCGGAAGCGGTAGGTGCGGAACTCGACGAACATCGGTCCGCCGCGCTCGCGCACGTGGGCGACGGCCTCTTTCGCCGCCTCGTGCACCGCGACGACGTCCATGCCGTCGGCCGCCACCGCGGGCATGCCGTACGAGGCGGCCTTGCCGCGCAGATCGACCTGCGATTCGTGGCGCTCGATCGCCGTGCCCATCGCATAGAGGTTGTTCTCGCAGCAGAACAGCACCGGCAGCCGCCACAGCGCGGCGAGGTTCATCGATTCGTGGAAGGCCCCCTCGGCCACCGCGCCGTCGCCGAAGAAGCAGGCGGTGACGCGCTGCGTGCCCTGCATCTGATCGGCCAGCGCCAGCCCCACGGCGAGCGGCAGGCCGCCGCCGACGATGGCGTTGCCGCCGAACAGGCGCGTGGCGCGGTCAAAGAGGTGCATCGAGCCGCCGCGCCCGCGCGCGCAGCCCTCGCGCGTGCCGTACAGTTCCGCCATCAGCGCGCCCATGTCCATGCCGCGCAGCAGCGCATGGGCGTGCTCGCGGTAGGTGGCGACGAGGTTGTCGGCGGAGGTCAGCGCGTGCAGCGCGCCGACGCCGACCGCCTCCTCGCCGATGTAGAGATGCAGGAAGCCGCGGATCTTGGTTTCGCCGTAGAGCTCGGCCGCCTTCTCCTCGAGGCGGCGGATGCGCAGCATGTCGGCGAGCAGCCGGTGCGCGAAGGCCTTGTCGTAGGGCACCGGCCCCGCGGGCGGCGGCGGCGCCGGATGCTCGACGGCGCTCATCCGCCCGCCTCGAGCGTCGAAATATCGCCCTCGGGCAGCCCGAGTTCGCGCGCCTTCAGCAGGCGCCGCATGATCTTGCCGCTGCGCGTGCGTGGCAGCGAAGGCAGGAAGGCGATCTCCTTCGGCGCCACGGCGGCGCCGAGGCGCTTCCTCGCGTGGCCGAGCAGTTCCATGCGCAGCGCCTCGCTTTCCTCGAAGCCCTTCTTCAGCGAAACGAAGGCCTTCACCACTTCGCCCACCACCGGATCGGGCTTGCCGATGACGCCGGCTTCGGCCACGGCGGCATGCTCCATCAGCGCGCTCTCGACCTCGAACGGCCCGATCAGGTGGCCGGCCGACTTGATGACGTCGTCGGCGCGGCCGACGAACCAGTAGTAGCCGTCGGCGTCGCGGGTAGCGAGGTCGCCGGTCAGGTACCACTCGCCGGAGAAGCTCTTGCGGTAGCGCTCCTCGTTGTTGAGGTAGCCGCGGAACATCGACGGCCAGCCGGCTTTCAGCGCAAGCTCGCCTTCCTTGCCGGGCGTCTCGACGAGCTTCACGGAGCCGCCCTCGCGCCGCTCGACGATCGCCGCCTCGATGCCCGGCAGCGGCCGGCCCATCGAGCCGGGCTTGATGTCGAACGCCGGCGTGTTGGCGATCATGATGCCGCCGGTCTCCGTCTGCCACCAGTTGTCGTGGATCGGCAGGCCGAGGACTTCCTTGCCCCACAGCACCGCCTCGGGATTGAGCGGCTCGCCGACGCTGGCGACGAAGCGCAGGCCCGGGAACGCGTACTTCTTGACGATGTCGGCGCCGGCCTTCATCAGCATGCGGATCGCCGTCGGCGCCGTGTACCAGACGCTCACCTTCTCGTCCTGCAGGATGCCGTACCAGCGCTCGGCGTCGAATTCCTCGCGGTCGACGACGCTGGTCACGCCATGCAGCAGCGGCGCGACGATGCCATACGAGGTGCCGGTCACCCAGCCCGGATCGGCGGTGCACCAGAAGACGTCTTCGTCATGCAGATCGAGCGCGTACTTGCCGGTGGCCCAATGCGTGGCCACGGCGCCATGCACGTGCACCGCGCCCTTCGGCGTGCCCGTCGTGCCGCTGGTGAAGTGCAGCAGCGCCATGTCGTCCGCGGCCGTCGGCGCGGTGTCGCACTCGCCGGGCGCCTGCGCCATCAGCGTCGCCAGGTCGAGCGTGCCGGCCACGTCCGTCCGGCCGCCTTCCTCCTCGGCGACCAGCAGCACGTGCTTGAGCGTCGGCATGCCGTCGCGCCACTTGGCGATCTTGCGCTCGTAGAGCGCGTCGGTGGTCACCAGCACGCGGCCTTCGCCGAGGTTCACGCGCGTGGCGATCGGCTCGGGGCCGAACGCCGAGAACAGCGGCGACACCACGGTGCCGTTCTGCAGGCCGCCGAGCACCGCGAGGTACAGTTCCGGAATGCGGCCGGCGAGGATGAACAGCCGCTCGCCCTTCTTGACGCCCAGCAGCCGCAGCACCTGGCAGAAGCGGCTGGAAAGCTCCGCGAGCTTTTCGTAGGTGAGGCTGCGCACCGGCCGGTCGCGCGCCAGGAAACGGTAGGCGATCTTGTCGCGCAGCGGGCCGCGCGCATGCCGGCCGACCGCTTCCCACGCGATGTTGAGCGCGCCGCCGGGCAGGCCCGCCAGCTCGCGGCCGGCGACCGGCCAGAAGAAGCGCGCGCGTTCCCGTTCGTAATCGGCCAGATTGGGCGCCAGCCTCAGGTCGATGGCCGTCTTGCGGATGATCGACGAAGCATCCATACAACCCCTTCTCCCTTGTCGCCCTTGCTCACTATAGTCGCTGCGTGCGGGGCGCAAGGGGCGATTCGGCAGGCCTGCGCGCCGTCGCCGCCCAAGCGCCGCAATCGATCCGCGACTGGACACGCGGGTCGCCGCTTCCTACAAAGACATCATGGCGCCAGCGATGCAGACCGTAGGGAAAGTCGAAGCCGTCCACGGACCGGTGGTGGACGTTCGCTGCGGGTATCTGCCGCCGCTGGGCCAGGCGCTCGACGTGGACGACGGCAGCTGCGTGCTGGTCGCATGTCAGCACATCGATCCCAGCCTCATTCGCGCCATCGCGCTGCGGCCCGTCGCCGGACTGCATCGCGGCATGGCCGTGCGCGACCGCGGCGCGCCGCTGCACGTGCCGGTCGACCGGTCCTGCCTGGGTCGCATGGTGGACGTCTTCGGCGCGCCGCTCGACGGCTTGCCGCCGCTGCCGGCGACCGAATTCCGCAACATCCTCGCGGCGCCGCCGCCGCTCGCCGACATCCTGCCGCCGACGCAGATCGTCGAAACCGGCATCAAGGTCATCGACCTGCTCTGCCCCTTCGTGCGCGGCGGGCGCACCGGGCTGTTCGGCGGCGCCGGCGTCGGCAAGACCGTGCTGATGATGGAATTCATGCACGCCGTGAGCGTCGCCATGCAGGGCGTGTCGGTGTTCGCCGGCGTCGGCGAGCGCATGCGCGAGGGTCACGAGCTGTGGCACGAGATGCGCGACGCCGGCGTGCTGACCCGCGCGATGCTGGTCTTCGGGCAGATGGACGAGACGCCTGGCGTGCGCTTCCACGTCGGCTACACGGCGCTCGCCTTCGCCGAATACCTGCGCGACGCGCTCGGCGCGGAAGTGCTGTTCCTGATGGACAACATCTTCCGCTTCGTCCAGGCGGGCAGCGAGGTATCCGGCCTTCTCGGGCGCATGCCCGCGACCGTCGGCTACCAGCCGACGCTGCCGACCGAGGTCGCCTCGCTCGAGGAGCGCATCGTATCCACGCGCGGCG
>DAIDAU010000472.1 GCA_027310465.1 Rhodocyclaceae bacterium | reverse complement strand
TTCCGGCAGCGTCATCGACGGCGACTGGGACATCACCACGTCCGGCCAGACGTCGAGCGACGGCGGCACCGGCCTCACCGACAAGCAGATGAAGCACCGCAAGTACTTCGTCGGCTTCGACTTCGTCAATATCTGGACGATCCAGCAGGGCCGCGGTTATCCGACGCTCCAGGCCTTCTGAGGCGATGCGGATGGCTCAAGCCAGATCCTGGACCTGGGTCGCGATTCTCGCGCCGGCGCTCGCCGCCGCCCAGCAGGCACCCGACGCCGGGCGCCTGCTCGAAGAGACGCGGCCGGCGCCGAGCCTGCCGCAGCGCGAGGCGCCGAAGATCCAGATCCAGGACCAGCCGTCGGCCGAGACCGACGGCGTGCGCATCCACGTCGCGCGCCTGCGCATCACCGGTTCGCGTCGCTTCGGCGAGGCCGAACTGCATGCGCTGGTGGCGGACGCCGAGGGCAAGGAAATGACGCTCGGCGATTTGCGGCGCCTGGCCGATCGCATCACGCAGTTCTACCGCAAGCGCGGCTACCTGCTGGCGCGCGCCTATCTGCCGGCGCAGGACGTGAAGAACGGCGAAGTGGAAATCGCGGTGCTCGAAGGCCGGCTCGGGCAAGTGACCATCGACAATCCGGCGGGCGTCGGCGGCGCGGCGCTGGCGCCGCTTTCGCAGTTGCGTTCCGGCGAGCCGGTCCATGACGAAGCGCTGGAGCGCAGCCTGCTGCTGCTGTCCGATCTGCCCGGCGTCGATGTCCGGTCGACGCTGAAGCCGGGCGCCGAGGTCGGCGCCAGCGACTTGCGCGTCGACGTCGCGCCGGGACCGCGCGTCGCGGGCGACATCGACGCCGACGACTACGGCGATCGCTTCAGCGGCCGCTACCGGCTCGGCGGCACCGTGGCGCTCAACGATCCGCTGGCGCTCGGCGACCAGGCGGCGCTGCGCGGCGTGGCGAGCAAGGGCATGGATTACGCGCGGGTCTCCTGGCAACTGCCGGTGAATGCGTGGGGAACCCGCGCGGGCGCCGTCGCCTCCGACCTGCGTTACCGGCTCGACCCGTCGCTGGTGCCCTTGCAGGCGTCCGGCCAGGCGCAGACCGGCAGCCTCTATCTGCTGCATCCCTTCGTGCGCAGCCGGCTGTTCAATCTCAACGGGCAGTTGCAGTACGACCGCCTGAAGCTCGAAGACCGCTTCGGCGCGACCGGTACGACGATCGGCAAATCGGCGAACGACTGGACCGCCGGCATCAGCGGCGACTTCGTCGACGCCCTCGGCCGCGGCGGCTCCAACAGCTTCTTCCTCACGCATACGAGCGGCCGCCTGCATCTCGATGCGGCGAGCGAGGCGCTGGATGCGATGACCGCCCGGACGTCGGGCGGCTTCGGCCGATGGAACGCCTCGTGGGCGCGCCTGCAGCGCATCACCGATGCCGACAGCTTCTACGCCTCGCTATTCGCGCAATGGGCCTCGAAGAATCTCGATTCGTCGCAGAAGTTCTCGCTCGGCGGCGCCAACGGCGTGCGTGCCTATCCGCAGAGCGAGTCGCCGGGAGACCAGGGCTACCTGCTGACGCTCGAGGCGCGCCATGTCCTGGCGACACGCTCGGCGGCGCTGTGGCAGCTCGTCGCCTTCGTCGACGGCGGGCGCGTGGACCTCAACAAGCAGCCGTGGACCGCCGGCGACAACCGGCGCACGCTGAGCGGCGGCGGCATCGGCATCAACGTCGGACAGGGACGCGAGTGGTCGGCGAAGCTCGGCGTCGCGTGGCGCTTCTCGTCCGCGCTTCCCGCCTCGGACGCCGACCGCTCGCCGCGCGCCTGGCTGCAGGCGGCGCGGTACTTCTAGACGGCTTCTCGGCCTGGGCTCAATCCCCGGCGTCAGCCTCCGATTTGGCTGCCTTGGCCTTGCGGGTGCGGCGGCGCGGAGCGGGACTCGCGGGCGCTTGATCTGCGGCCTCAGGCAGTGGAGACTCCGAAGCAGCGCCGCCGCTCCCGCGATAGACATAGGTGTTCGACTTTTCGTCGCGGTCGAACTTGAGCAAGCCGCGCGCCTGCGCCTCGTCGAGCAGGTTGCCGAAAGCGCGGAAGCCGTAGTACGACTCGCTGAAATCGGGCTTGCGGCGCTTGATCGCTTCCTTCAGCACCGACGCCCAGATTTTCCCGCTGTCCCCCCGTTCCGCCACCAGCGCGTCGAAGGTTTCCACGGCCATGTCGATCGCCTGCGTCCGGCGCGCCTCCAGTTCGTCCTTGCGGCCCTTGTCCTCGCCCGGCGCGCGCGCCGCCGCCGGTTGCGCTTCCCGCGAGCCGCGCCTGGCGGCATGGCGCTGGCTCTCGCGCACCAGGTCGTCGTAGAAGATGAACTCGTCGCAGTTGGCGATCAGCAGGTCCGACGTCGATTGCTTGACGCCGACGCCGATCACCTGCTTGGCGTTCTCGCGCAGCTTCGACACCAGCGGCGAAAAGTCGGAATCCCCGCTGATGATGACGAAGGTGTCGACGTGGGCCTTCGTATAGCAGAGATCGAGCGCATCGACGACGAGGCGGATGTCGGCGGAGTTCTTGCCCGACTGCCGCACGTGCGGGATCTCGATCAGCTCGAAGTTCGCTTCGTGCATCGTGGCCTTGAAGGCCTTGTACCGGTCCCAGTCGCAGTAGGCCTTCTTGACGACGATGCTGCCCTTGAGCAGCAGGCGCTCCAGTACCGGCTTGATGTCGAACTTCTCGTGCTTCGCGTCGCGCACGCCGAGCGCGACGTTCTCGAAGTCGCAGAAAAGCGCCATGCTGACTTCTTCATGGGACGATGCCATGTTGACTCCCGGGAACTCGGTCGCGACGGATGCGCGACCTGGAGGCCGCCATCATAAGGCCTGCGGCGATCCGTGGCGCGCTGCCGTCATTTCACCGGGGTCACAGCGGCTGCTGGTCGCCGCCGAGCGCCTTGTAGAGCTGCACCGCGGTCGCCAGCAGCTCGCGCCTGACCTGCACGGCGCTTTGCTGCGCGGCATACAGGCCGCGCTGGGCGTCGAGCACCTCGAGGTAACTCGCGATGCCTGCGTCATAGCGTGCCGTGGTGAGCTTGGTGCGCTCGGTTTCCGTCGCGGCGGTGGCGTCGAGGTCGGCGAGCTGCCGCGCCAGCTTCTCGCGCGCGGAGAGCAGGTCGGCGATCTCGCGGAACGCCTGCTGGATGGTCTTCTCGTAGCTGGCGACGGCGACGGCCTTGCGCGCCTCGGCGACATCGACGTTCGCCGCATTGCGGCCGGCGTCGAAGAGCGGCTGGGTCAGCACGGGCTGGAACGCCCAGGTGCCCTGGCCGGGTTTGAAGAGCAGCGACAA
>DAIDAU010000464.1 GCA_027310465.1 Rhodocyclaceae bacterium | reverse complement strand
GTTTGAGACAGCACAACCGGATAAGCGTGTCGCGCACGGAAGCCGGTCCGAAGAACAGTTCCGCGAAGCACTGCTGCGCCATCATCGCGTCAAGATCTACTTTGGGCGGAACAGGGAACACCAAGCCATTGCCGATCACAGATCACAGGCAGGGCATCAGCTAATCGCGTCGGCGGCCGCGCTCAAAAAGGGGATTCTCGACGACGACGAAACGGCGCTCTTCAATCTAATCGAAAGCCTCGCTGGTCTGCCAGAGGATCTCTTCAAAGACCTGCCCCTGATCTCGAAAGTGACCGGCGATTGGCTCATGTGTCTTGACCCCGACTCCGGCTACATCAAGTTGTCGGTGGACCTCTTCGCCGCTGAGCGCGCAACGCCCGAATCAGACCATGCCAACTTTGAGGCGGTCGGCGACATCGTACTCGTACCGCTGCCAAAATTCGCTGCCGCACGGCTAGCCGATCTCGCAACTGAACGCCCGGACGCCGTCACCGTCGGCGAACTCCTTCGCGGTCGCCGACGGACGCCTAAGAACTTGGCCGGCAATAACAGAGGTATTCTTTCGTCCGTTCCTCGCATGCGTAATGGCCTAGCCCCATTTGCCGTGGCTCTCGGAATTGGGCGATACGTTGCATCCCTCATGCTGAACAATCCCTGTCTCGTCCCGACCGGCAAGTACTACTACGGCCGCATCACTCGCGGCGACATATGGGCGGGCACCAAAAAACTCTATGGAGCGCTTGGCTGGGAATCTCCGGTCCCACTCGACGATGGACTCTCCGCCGGCGCACGAACGATTCCGACCGATACGGCGATATCTTCCTGGTTCCGTTGGATGTCGCAGGAAGTCGAGACTAGGCGTCCGCCGAAGCGCTACAGCTTTGATGCCCTGCTTAGCTTCCACAATACATATGCACTCGCTTGCGCGTCGTTGAGCGTCTTCCTACTTGCTTTGCGCCATCGGAAGATCCTCCCACTCAACCGCATGGCCACCACTATGGCTGCCGACGTCCTGCCCATCTTCGATAAGCGCGTCGGTGAGTTTCCCGGACCGATGCCGGTTCCGGTGACATCCGTACTCGGATCGACATTCAGCCACTGGCATAGTCACTGCGCGGCCTTGACCCGGCGCATCGAGACGTTTGATACGAAACCGGGGAAGTGTGCTTCGAAGGCGTTGCATCGTTGGGCGCTTCAAGATGGTGCTGCCTTCTTCACGCTGAGCGCCGCAGGTGCGCTGACTGATATCGGCTCGCAACATCTCGTTGAGTGGTGGCCGGAGAGCCAGCGCGGCAATTTCGGCCGGAAGTTTTGGGAGGACCGGTTGATGAAGGCCGGCCTAAAGGATTCTGACATCGATAGAACCCTCCGCCACACGTTGTCCGGTAGCGACCCTCTGTCCTCCGTGGGTCACGATCCGACTGCTGCATGGGCCAAGCGCGTCAGCGCCCAAATGGATTCCATTGTCGGATCTCTCGGCATCGTACCTCTGCGCGGTTTGATGAAGTGAGGCCAGCGATGATGACATCGGATAGCCTTTCCTCCGCGGGCCTATACAAAGGAACGCGACTTAGAACCGATCGCCGTGGCTTGCTTCGCTTTCGCCCTGGCTTGGACAGCCACCTTGCAATCGGGCTAGTCAGGAATTTGCAACTAGCGTATCTGCGCGGAGAACTGCGCTTTGAATCACCGGTGGCGCAGCAAATGACCCATCTCATGCTATTCGAGGCTGTCATGCCAAGCAATGTTGCTGCAGCAGCAGCGGCAATGGGTGAGACCTTTGTCTGGCGCGATCAATGTGTCCTTCAATGGAGCGCCCCAGACGGGAGGCTGGACTCGCGTATTTTGAGCCCCCTACTCCAGCCGGCGTCCTTAGATGGAGTTGCGACGACAAGCGCGACCGGCACCGTGCTAGCCAGGCTGTCACAGCAACTTCTAGACGATGATCGCGCAGAGATCGGAGACCTACAGCAACTGCTCGGGTCCTACTATGCGCATGCGCTTCCTGGCTCACTATTCTCCCACGTGATCGGCGCTGCGCCTCATACAGCGCTGCCTCGTACGACGCTGGCACGGGAACAGAGCCGACTGGCACTGGCGCATGAGCGTGTCGAGAACAAATGGCAAGGCGCGGAAGCGTTCGGGAGTGCCCTGGAGCACTACTTCCAAATGGGTACTCGCGGCAGTGGCGGATGGCTTGTAGAGCGGATTGTTCAAACCTGCGTTCAGTATTCCGACAACAAGCCTGGCAACAAGGGCCGGATGCTTCAATCTCTTCTCCCCCTGTCCACGCAGTTAGATGGTGCAGATTCAATCTCGGCTTTGATCCTTTGCTGGGTGATCCGCCTTATCGAAGAAGGCTCAGTCGTCGAGCCAGATCCGCGCCCCGGTACTGTGGCTGCCTACGTACGAGTTCTCGCCACTCCACTTCGTGCTCAGCTCGCCGGCAAGGACCTGCCCGAAATGATGGCCGATCAATATGCCGAAGAATACGCAGCCATTCTTGATGCAACGGCTCAAGGCAACCGGGGCAACTGCGGATCCGCAATCAAGGCGTGGCATCTGTTTCTTTGCGAATGGCTCGATGCCCCGCCTTTGGAAGCTGCATCAAACGGCGAGGACGTAATCGTGATACCTCGAGCCAATGTGGTTTGGCCGCACGAAACATACCGCATGCATGACTGGATCGATCAATCCCATTTGGATGAGCGCCTCCAATATGAACTTCACTTAGCGCTACACCTTCTAACGGCTCTGCGGCTGCGCGCGAAAGAATTATTTCTGCTCAGATTGCACAACGTGATCGATCACGGCGAGACGATTGAAGTTGAAGTAGCGCCGATGATTCGCGACGGACCAACCAAGAGTGAATCCGGTAGGAGAACTCAGACCATAGATGATCCCAAGGTTGTCGGGCTTATGCGCAACTGGATCTCTCGTCGCCGAAACGAAGGCGCCCACACGACTGACTTTGTATTTGGCGACCCTCACCGTCCTGCGAAGATATACCGACTTGGGGTGATGTACGTCCTTCTAAATCGGTTACTCAAAGATGCGACAGGCGACCCAACGGTGTCGCTTCATACGTTTTCTCATACTTGGGTGACCTCACACCTTCTTGATGCCTTCACCCACGAGCATCTACCGGATACCAATCCGCTGGAACTCATTGCCAAGGACGCCGGCCATCTTTCCGCCGCCACGACCTTGTTTCACTATTTTCACGGCACCGCGGCCGCGCTCCGCTTCCATCTCGACGCGGAGATCCGACAGCTTCCACTGACGTCACACATGGCCGAAACGCTTTCCGGCATCAGAGCCACCACTCTTCGGCAACGCACAAAGTCATCGGGATGCCCGCGTAATGAGGTCTATTGGGACGCCATTCTCGGAAGGACGCCATCCACGAGCGAACGTACTGCCTGCTCAAGAATGCGCTTGGAGGAGCCGACCTTACCTCCGTATCTTCAACAGGCGGCGCGCCCTCAATTCCGAGATGTCGTTAACACTTTGAAGGATCTGTCCGCAGGATTCTCAGTGGAGGAAGCGGCCATGCGCCTCGGCAGGCCTGCCCACTGGGTGAACAGCGTACTGACCGAAACAAAGCGCCAGTTCAAGGACTTGCGGGTTAGGAGATCTCTAGCGAATAAGGCGCCGCTAGGCATGCGCTCGACTTCCGCCGACATACATCTGCAAAACCTAGCGAGCCTTGGCATCGACTTCGGACGCTCTGAGCAATTGAAGCTGGCCGGCGTAGCGGCGTTTCTCCAGCGTCATTGTTCCGACATGACGCTTCTTAAACCACTCGTTGACGTCTGGCGCGAATCATTTGATCGTGGCTACTTGCTGCTCGCCGACGCGACCTCGGCGGGTATGATCTTCAAGCTCCTGCACGACTGCAACGTCGGATCGGATAGGCTTGCCATCGCCTGCTGCCGGCGCAATCCATCCAGTCCAACACCAGAGGAATCGGTTCGTGAGGCGGAATTCCATATGGCCTTCCACAGTGTCTTTCGCCTCCCGCCCCTTATCGATGGAAAGCCGCTGCGCCGCAATCGACCACGGTACTACCTCATATGGTCCGGTGTTCCACTCGAAAGCGGCAAGGAAGTCTCCTCCGCCTCGTCATCCCTCGACGGCTTTCACGCGCTGATGCTCGGCATGGCGGCACACACGTTTATGACATGCTCGGCCACGTCGGGGAGCGTCAAGTGAGTCAGCCGCGAATCCCGCTGTTCCGTCAAGCGCTGTTCAACATCGGGACGGAGTTCACAGACCTCGACATCAAGGAGCGATGTGCTTCGTATCTGAACGACCTGAAGGCGCTTTTCCCCGCGATCCAAAAGCTAAAAGGTGCTTACCTCGACAGACGCTATCAATTCGTCGATAGCCAGATGATACTAATCATCGATTTGGTACTGACTCCGCAAGGACGCTTCGACTGGCCGTCCGCCGACGGACTGCAGATATCAGACTCCCGTCTCCTTGAGTGCATGCGCCGGCAGTTGTATGCGTCCGGTACAAGCACGCAGGCACGAATCTACCGTGAATCGTGCGAAGCCAATTTCGGCGACCCAGATAACACCCCTGACCAAAGAGCACGTGAAGACGTGCATCTGCTAGGTCGGATGAGGAAGCTCAAGGGTGACATCCTCAATCTGGATACGGCTGAGGGGCAGATCCGATTCGACTTTCCCGACGTGCCGGACTACCAGGTCGCGGAGTCATCTGGTTTGATTTCTGGATTTGTCGAATCGGTAAGTCCCGCGCGTATCAAGCTACAGGCGGTAAGGCCAGAGGGCGATCGATCGTATTGGGACAGGTATCGACTATCGCGTAAAGGTGTCTGGGTTCACCTGCCCTTCGGCGACGATAACTTTCCTCGAGAAGTCGAAGCGCTGCGCTCGGCACACACCCGATCACGCGTCGCGATGATGGTACGCCCGGCAAGCTGCCCGCTTACACGGAGGATCCATCACCTCATCCTCGACTCCAGTGCGCAGGAAGTTCGGCCGGCTGCTCCGACACCTGCTGCTCATGCTGCACTGGGCACGTATGACTATTGCACACCGCAGGTTTTGGCTGATTGATGTTCCATCGGCCGATGACCGTGCCGATGTTGGCCAGGCTATCGAACGTCCGCTCCCTGCGTCGGCGAATTCACCCTTCCGATTCTTAGCAGACGTCTTCGTTGCGAAGAGCTACGTCGGCTCCTTGCCCTTATGTGGAGCGCTACATAAGGGCAATTATGCGGATTGCTCGATTATGAGGAATCGGGTCTGCGGATACGCGCCAATCCTTGATCGGGCGGGGTTGGCGCGTAATTTAGGCTCCACATAATCACAGCGTCTGCAGGAAGGCGATCAGCGAGTCTGGCGCCCGATAGCGCTTGATTTTGGTCTCGGGCTCACGCAGCCTGGCCAGGGCGCGCTCCTTCATGGCCAGGTCTGCCTCGACGTAATGGTGGGTCGTCGCTGGGCTCTCGTGGCCGAGCCAAAGCGCGATTACGCTGACATCGACACCGGCTTGCAGCAAATGCATGGCCGTGGTGTGACGGATGGAATGTGGAGAGACACGCCGCGTCGTCAGATCAGGAAACGACGAGGACGCTGCCTGCACCGCTATGGCCAGCCGTTTCGATACATTCGAGCGTGTCATCGCATGCCCACTGCGATTCGGCAGCAAGGGCGACGACGTCTCGGCCTGCGGATTGAGCCGCAACCACGCGCGGACGGCCTTGACCGTCGAGCGCCACAGCGGCACGCTGCGCTGCTTGCGGCCCTTGCCGTGCAGGTGGACGCACGCTGCGCTTTCGTCGAGCACTACTTCGCCAACCCTGATTCCGATGATCTCCGAGACGCGTGCCCCGGTGTTGTACATGAGCAGGAACAGGACGTGATCGCGCTGACTCAGCCAGGAGTCACCCGGTGTGCCGATCACCGCCAGCATTTCCTCGCGCGACAGATGGCCGAACATCGGGCGCTCGAAGCGCTTCACCGGGACGCCCAAGGCGCGCTCGATCACATGGAGCGAAGCCACATCCCGGTGCGCGGCGAACTTCAGGAACGAGCGCAGCGCCGCCAGTCGCGCATTGCGGCTGCGTACGGCGTTGTGCCGCTGGCGTTCCAGATCATCGAGGAACGCCATGATGAGCGCCGGAGTGATGTCAGCCAGCGCCATTTCTGCCGGCGACTTGCCCAGGCGCGACTCGGCAAATCTGAGGAAGAGCACGAAGCCATCTCGATAGGCGGCGACGGTCTGCGGGCTGAGTGCCCGTTGCTGGGTCAGGTACTCGGCGAAGTAGCTCTGCACGAGCGCGGCAAATGTCGGTGATGGCTTGGGTTGCCTACTCATCGCCGCCTCCCGCAAGGTCGGCGAAGTGTTCGAACTTGCCGCCAGCCAGGGCCATCAACTCGGGTACGGCGGTCAGATACCAGTACGTGTAGACGATCTTGGCGTGGCCCATGTACGTCGACAGCGCCAGCATCATCTGGTCAATGTCGGTACCCTCGGCATGCCAGAGCATCATGCGCCTGACGGCAAAGGTATGACGCAGATCATGCAGCCGTGGCGCGGCATGGGCGCCGCGGTTGACCCAGTTCAGGTTGTCGCGCAGCGCGTTGAAGACGCGATGGGCCTGGCGGTCACCGAGTGGCAGGCCCAGTCGCCGGCCGCGGCTGCTGATGAGGAAGGGCATGTCTGCAGTCGTGGGGACGTGCCGCGCGCGCTGCCGCCGGTAGCGTGCCAACTCGGCTACCGTGCTCGGATGCATCGGCAACTGGCGCGACTTGGCAAACTTGGTCTGCCGTATGGTCAGCATCCTGAGCCTGAGATCGACATCGGAATCGCGCAGGTGAATGGCCTCCGAGACCCGCAGGCCACACGACGCCATTAATCCAAACAGAGTCTCGTAGGTTGCCGGCCGGATGCTTCCACGCGGCCCAAGCCCATGGGCCGCCTCCAGCAGCGCAACAATTTCTGCCTCGTGGAAGATATGCGGGGCAACGCGGCCGGCTTCGGGGCCGAAGACGGGTTCTTCCGGTATCTCGGTATCGGGTTCGAACTGCTTCAAGTAGCGGGCGAAGTGACGAACCTTCGCCAACCGGACCGCCCAGGTGGATGGCGTTGCACGATGCCATTTGTCTTGCTGCGCCCAATCCACCATGATTTCAGCCGTCAGTGGCCCATGGTGGCGCCGGGCGGCGACGTAGCGGGCAAAGCTGGCCAACAACAAATCGCGCGAGCGCAAGTCGAAACCGAGGCGCCGCCGCTCGGCAAGATAGTCGTCGATCCTCTGCTGCAAGCCGATGCGCGCGCTCATGATGTGCTCCCCGGCCACGGCAGGGCGACGACCGCGAGCTTTGGCGTGTCGAGCTTGGCGTAGATCAGGGTGGTGTTGAGCGAGCGATGGCGCAGCAGGTCGGCAACCTCTTTGAGCGAACTGCCGTTCTCGACCAGCCGGCAGGCCAGAGTGTGCCGAAGTGCGTGGGCGCTATATTGCGACAGACCGGCGCGGCGGCAGGCACGCTTGATCACCTTCTGGACAGCGGCTGAGGTGATGGGCTGGTCCTGCCCGGCAATCCGCCGGACGAAGATGGCCGGGTGGGCCGTAGCGGGACGCTCATGGCGCAAATAGTCGGCCAGCGCCTGCCCGGTTTCCATCGGCAATGGCAGGATGTCTTGCCGCAGCGACTTCGTGCCGCGCAGCGTTACCGTGCCGTCTCGCCAGTCGATGTCGCCGATCTTGAGTTGGGCGATTTCGCAGGAGCGCAGGCCCATGTCCAGTGCGCATCGAACGATGGCGTAGCTGCGTTTCGGCCAGCGCGGGCCGTCGGTGAAGGGGTTCAGCAAGCGCTCGGCTTCGTCGGGCTTGAGTGCCCGCGGCAAGGTGGCCAGCTTCCAGCGAACCGGCGAGGAGATGACGGCGGTCAGGGCGCCGACACGGTCGCCGCAGGTGACCCGATAGCGGAGATAGCTGCGCAGCGCCTCCGCCAGTTTGGCAGCGTTGGAGGCAGTGCGATGGACGTCCAGCTGACGGGCAAGGAATCGGCGCACGTCGCCGGGACGCAGCGCGGCGATCTCGACAGCACGGCCCGCGAATTTCTGTTGCAGAAACCAGCGGACAATGCGAATCCGGTTCCGGCGCGTCTCCGCCGCCAGGCCGCGTACATCGCGCAGATGTTCGTCGTAGCGGCGTAGTTCCTCAGTGATCGGGGCTGCGGCCTTCTTGGAAGGCCACACGCGTGGCGTGGCCCGATGCGGCGTGGTGTGGTTCATGACGGTCTCCTGAAGTGGAATCACCACTTCAGACGACCACAGAAATTATGTCGAGCTTGTCTCTACCTCAACCCCTCCCATACCTTGCGCCGCAACGCCAGCAGGACGGTCCGCCTCCGTTACTCCACATAATCGAGCAATCCGCATAATTGCCCTTATGTGGAGCGCTACATAAGGGCAAGGAACGGCCGTAGCACCTAGCAGATCAAGGGTCCGCTAACCCTCGAATTGAACCGTTGGCCGAAAGGCAAAGCGGACGCTGCCAGCCGCCAGAAAACAAAACAGGCATGCCCTTTCGGAACATGCCCGCTGTTGACGGCCTGCCTGCCAATTAGGCCGCTGCGGCGTCCTTCAGCTTCTTCATCGGGCGGACCTTAACCTTGATGGTCGCGGGCTTGGCGGCGAACCACTGATCCTCGCCGGTGAACGGATTCTTGCCGAACCGCTTCGGCTTGGCCGGCACCTTCTGGGCGACAATCTTGATGAGACCCGGTACGGTAAATTCACCCAGGCCCTTCTTATTGACCGATGCCAGGGCGGTCGCCTCGAGGCAGGCCATCACGGCCTTCACGGACTTCGGCTCGACGCCGGTTTGCTCGGCCAAATGGGACATCAGGCTCGCCTTGGTGAACCCGGTCTTGATCGGCTTCATCTCGGCGGGCTTGGCTGCCGCCTTAGCGGCCGTCTTCTTCGCGGCAGGCTTCTTGGCTGCCGTTTTGGTCTTGGCCTTAGCGGCCGGCTTCTTCGTTGCCATAACAGCTCCTTGTTGAGAAATGCAGGGGCAGTCTAGGGCCGGCAGCAGGAGCACCATTTGACGAACAGGCCCCGAAAACCGCCATGATGCGCCAAATTCGCCGGCGAGATATTTCGGAGAGGGCTTCCGTCGCAGCCGCTGTGGATACCTTCACCGGTCCATCCGTATCCAACGAATGATGTCCTTGAAGTCTTGCCTCATTGTGTCGCGCACGACTTGCATGACATCCGCCCAATCCTCCTTCGGCGTTATTGCCAGGACGCCAGCGAAGAGCATCACGAGGATCCCGATGGCAGACGCCGAAACGATGAGAGACGCGTCCATGAAGGTCCAACCTTCAACGAGGACCAGCCAGGCGTTGGCTAACGCGAGTCCCAGCATGGTAAGAATGACGGCCCAATGCATACAGTGATCCTACCGAGTCCCGCGATCGGATGTTGAAATATCCCGACCGCGGGTTTCCAGTGCGAGTCGAATTCTCACTCCGCGCTGACCTCCGGCGTGACGTAGGTCCGATGGCCCAAGTGCGGGTGATAACCGCCAAAGCCCACTTCCCCCTCCTCCGGCGCACAGCGCTGGTGCAAGTCTTCATGGCCGGAGAGGCGATCAGCGACCGAGAGAATTTCTGCCTCGACGCTGCGCGGAGTGCGCAGCCCCATCCAGTCGGGCGCGCCGCGAACTGCGCAGAACATATGAAGCAAGCCCAGCCAGACACCTTCGTTGACGATGACGCTTCCCGTCGATCGGGCGACGGCGAGCCATTCCAGCAGGGTCTGACGGTGGCCAACCAGTTCGCCGCGCTCGGACAAGCGGTACCGGCGCGTCATCCGATCGTAGCGATACTCGACAGCCTTGGCGACGTCGTGGAGCAATCCGCCCGCGATCAGCAGAGGAACATTGGCGGTCGCCGAATGACGCCCGAGGTCCCTGGCCCGCTCGGCCACTTCAAGGCTGTGGCGGAAATTCCCGTTGCGATCATTGTGATGTCCGGTCAGCGAGGACGGGCCGGTGACGAAGCGGTGCATTCGCGCGTCGTCCCACAGCACAGCGTTCACCAAATGGGCAAGCGGGCGCGGTAACTCCTCCCAAAGAGCGCTCGCACGCTGCGCCAGTTTCGGATCGACGAGCCAGCGGGGCAGGATGGTATCGAACAGGTTGCATGCCGCCACTGGGCGGGATGCCGGCAGCAGTCGCTGGATGCGCGTGGCGCCCTCGTGGCATCGGGTCGATGCGGCCGGCTTGACGGTCACCAGACCATGGCGATGCAACCGCGTATCCACCTGCTGGGTAACCCAGTCGACGCAAAGGGTGGCCTTACGGTGAAAGAGGACCGCCCGGTTGTGGATTGCGTGGCTGTCGAGGGTCCGCGTGAGCGACTCGACGCGCATGATAATCGGCAGGGCCTCGAGGACGAGATCGTTG